>NZ_JBLYZG010000095.1:0-11486 GCF_049310245.1 Endozoicomonas sp. ALB115
TACAAGACTCCTTATGAGGCATTCAAGGAGTTAACCGGAATAGATGCAAGAAAAATCATGGGTTATGCATTTATGACTTGAATTCAGGAGTTGTCAAAACAATTATCCTCCTCCACCAATTTGGCTCACCGCATAGTAACAAACTCCTCAGCAGAGGTTGGGTGAATAGCAACGGTGTCATCAAACTGGGCCTTGGTAGCTCCCATCTTTAAAGCCACAGCAAAACCCTGGAGCATTTCATCCGCACCGTGTCCAATCGCATGGATACCGACGATTTTTTCTTCTGCTCCGACAGTTATCAGCTTCATTCGTGATGGCTGGCGATGACGGGTCAATGCGCTGTACATGGCCGTAAACTGGCTGGTATACACTTTGACATTATCATCACCATAAGCTTCACGGGCAGCCAGTTCCGTTAAACCCACTGTACCGATCGGCGGGTGGCTGAAGACAACCGTGGCCACATTGTCGTAGTTCAAATGCTCATCCGGTTTATTATTGAACAGGCGCTCTGACAGGCGACGACCCGCAGCAACGGCAACCGGGGTCAATTCAACCTTGCCGATGTTGTCACCCACGGCATAAATGCCAGCGACATTGGTATTCTGGTATTTATCAACCGGAATGTAACCCCGGGCATCCACCGTAACACCGGCTGCATCAAGATTAATACCCGCAGTATGTGGCTTACGGCCTACAGCCCAGATCACCGTATCAACATTTAATAAGTTACCGTTTTCCAAATGAACGGTCAGACTTCCATCGTCTTCTTTTACCACTTCTTTTGGTACTGAATGGGTATGAAGCTGAGGACCTTCAGACGCCATTACTTCTACCAGCGTATCAGACAGCATCGCTTCAAAATTACGCAATGGCTTGTGTTTACGAACCAGCAAATGCGTTTCACTGCCCAGGGCATGTAGCACACCGGCCAGTTCAACAGCTATGTAACCCGCACCCAATACAGCCACCCGGCCAGGGCGCTCAGTCAACTCAAAGAAGCCATCCGAGTCGATACCGTATTCGGCTCCGGGAACATCTGGGATCAGGGGCTCACCACCGGTTGCAATGGTGATATGGTCCGCTGTGTAATGCTCACCATTTACTTCTACTGTTCTGGCGTCAACAAATCGTCCATAGCCGTTTATTACGGTAATTTTATTATTGCCCAGAACCCGTTCATAAGAAGCATGTATACGACGGATGTAAGCCTCCCGGCTGTCGACGAGCTTGCTCCAGCTAAATGACTTCAACTGCTGGTCAATGTTGATATCAAAGCCGTAGTCAGGTCCATAACGACAGGCATCAGCAATTTGCCCGGCAAACCACATGGCTTTCTTGGGAACACAACCTACGTTTACGCAGGTTCCTCCCAGATGCTTAGCCTCTACCAGCGCCACTTTTTTACCGTACATAGCTGCACGATTTGCGGAAGCGATACCACCGCTTCCGCCGCCGATTACCAGATAATCAAAGTGGTTTGATGTCGTCATTTTATTGTCCTGATCATTGCAGAGCCGACATAAGCCTGCCCTGAGAAAGTCTCTGATTACTATAAGGTCAAACTGCCCGATTTAAAGTATCAATGTGCATTTGATAGCTGACCAAATGAAATCATATTTGTTACATCTATTCCGAAGGTTACATCCAGGGGGTAAACGCAGTAACAGAAAAACTGCGCCAGACATCTGGCGATACAATATGAATGGCCTGTTTACCCCTTATTTACCAAGGCCTGCAGAGACATTTATAAAAGCTGGCACGCCACTTGTATTATGTCAGGAGAGAACAAAAATCGTCAGAACATAACAACAATAACAACGACGACTCCCAGCCTACAAAAATAATAATATCAGGCCGGGCCACTCAAGCAGACAGGTTTGCACGGTACCTTAAGGTAGCCGACAAACAGGGATAAGAAAGCCGAGAAGACTGACTGAGTCTGGTAACAGGCGGCAAAAGGCAGCGCGGGCATTCGACAGGGAAGAAATAAAGAGCTTCTGAGTATCTGTAAACCTGTCTGTTTGTTTATTTTTTCATTCTATAAACTTCTCCCCCTCCCCTTTCTTATTTAAATCTCTTCTTTACTCCCCGGAATCCAGCCTGTGACAACTTGAAGCAGGTCAATATGTCGAGTTAGTGCTATGTTGTAGGTTTGGGTATCTACTCACAAACCATTGGCATCTCAAATTATGACCAACGATGAACAAATCGAAGCCGCCAGAGCCTATATTGCTCTGTCCAATGCGCACAGGCTGGACTGGGTATCTCAAATGTTTGATGAAAGCGCCAGCTACTACTCTGCCTTTCTTGGTGACTTCCAGGGAAAGGCCGCCATTCTTGATATGATGACGGCTTTTTTTTCAAAAATCCCTGATGTGAACTGGCATGTTAACAGCTACCGCAGCCTGGATGGCTGTTGTGTAGAACTTGAGTTTGTCAGATCGGGTACTGATATTGCGTCAGATGAATCTGTGAACGTACCAGGGGTAGAAAGGATTTTTTTCTCCAAAGAAGGTTTGATCAGTCGTATAGAAGTGCATAAACCCTGAACCATGTTCGTCTGTTACCCGGGTTACACTCTTCACAACCCAGTACTCAAAAAGTAACAGTTTACCCTTTTTCCACGGAATGGGCTGAACGGTGCAGGAAAAATATTCCCCTTAAATATCAACAAGTTAAAAAATTACAAAGGTTATTGGCACACCCTTTGTATATGACCAGTCGCAAACCAAAAAATGCCAAATAATAACAACTACATGGCAAATCCTGACCACCAATAACAAAAACAACAGGTCGGTGATTAAAGCAGATAAGTTTGCAGGATACTGAAGGTCATCAACTGGCAAATTGCTGGAATGTTAATAAGATTGCCGCAGTTTTTTTAAAGACTGCAACACCAGGAAGGCAACGGGACATACCAGACACCTGTCAGTCAATAACAACAATAAAGATGCCTGGTAGTTTGTAAACTTATCTGCTTATCCTTTTCTACGCTGTAACGTAAATCCGGGTACTACTTTCAAGAATCAGACAGATGGACTCTGCAATATTCAGGGCTCCAGCGCTTGCCTCTGACTCTGGCTTCCAGAGTAGTTTGTTCACATTTAGGTGCCAGCCCCTCTTCCTGCGCTTTTCTGGCTACGGCAATCGCTATATCACAAGTCACCTGATGAATACGGTTCAATTCGGGCAGAAGAGCAGCGTCCGGATTCATAACCGTTGGCGAGGCCATGGCCAGTGTTTCCACCGCTGCATCCAGCATGCCGTCGGATACTCTTTCAGCGTCACTGGCCAAGACACCAAGACCCAGCCCCGGGAAGATATAGATATTGTTACATTGGGCGACAGGGTAACGGTTACCATTGTACTCAACCGGATCAAATGGGCTACCAGTAGCAATCAACGCCCGCCCCTTACTCCACTGAATAATATCTTCTGGCGTGGCTTCAACCTGGCTGATGGGGTTGGACAGTGGGAAGACAATGGGGCGCTCATGGTTCTCAGCCATTTTTTCAATGACTTCCCGGGTGAACAGACCAGGCTGACCTGATACCCCGATGATAGCGTCTGGTCTGGCGTGGGTGACGACGTCTGACAATCCGGGATTCTCCTCACACCCCCATTGAGAAAGCTCTTCACAACGTTGTACCAGCCGCTGCTGGAATGGCCGCAGGTCTGCCATCTGGTCATTCAGCACGCCATGGCGGTCAACCATGAAGATTCGCTGACGGGCTTCTTCTTCACTGAGTCCCCGGCCAACCATCAGGCGGATCAGCTGCTCGGCAATACCGCAACCGGCGGAGCCGGCACCAAGGAAGGCAATGGTCATCTCCTCAATGGACTTGCCTGCGGCTTTGGCCGCTGCCAGCAGTGATGCGGCAGTCACACCGGCTGTGCCCTGAATATCATCATTGAAAGAGCAGAGTTCATCCCGGTATTTTTCCAGCAGTGGTGTTGCATGGTCGATGGCAAAGTCTTCAAACTGTAACAGTGCTTTTGGCCAGCGACGTTTCAGTGCACGAATAAAGTCGTCCACGAACGCATAGTATTCATCGTCTGCAATGCGCTCATGACGCCAGCCCAGGTAATTCGGGTCATTCAGCAACTGTCGGTTATTGGTGCCGCAATCCAGGACGATAGGCAGTGTTTTGTTCGGTGCGATGCCACCCACCGCACTATAGAGAGACAGCTTGCCAATGCAGATCCCCATACCGCCAATACCCTGGTCACCCAGGCCCAGAATACGCTCACCATCCGTGACAACAATCACTTCAATATTGCGCTTGAAGTTGGCCAGCATGGCTGAGATATGTTCACGCTGGGGATAGGAAATGTAGATGCCTCTTGGTCGACGGTAGAGGTCACTGAAGCGCTGACAGGCCTGCCCTACAACCGGCGTGTAGATGATAGGCAGCATTTCCTGAAGATGACGTTGCAGGAGAGCATAAAACAGTGTTTCGTTGGTATCCTGCAATGCACGCAGGTAGATGTGCTTCAGCATCGGCGTAGGCTTGACGGAGAAAGACTTATAAGCTCGACGACATTGTTCCTCCATCGACTCTACCCTTGGCGGCAGAAGACCATGAAGGTCCAGCTCACTCCGCTCCTCCATAGAAAAAGCGGTCCCTTTGTTCAAAAGGGAGTTTTCCAGCAACAAACGGCCTGTGAGGCCAGTATGGATGCTATGGTCGTGTTCGCTCATTGTTTTCCTACGTTTTTTCAGCCGATGTGTCAGCCGTTTTTTCAACAAAAGTGTAACCGGAACTGCTGATATAACAGTCAGTGTCAGCAGGGGCACAAAGGATAATCCTTAGTGCAGGAGTAGAACAAACGGAATAACCGAAATAATCAAACATGTATAACGTCGGCAGCAACTGTCTGAAAAACAGACTGTCTCAACGATTTGATGGATTTTGCCCTGAGGCCAGGAACTGGTATTTGTTACCTTGCGGGAGCATTGTCACATTTTGTGGGGGCCAGGTAACAAATCACAACCGATGAACTGTACATATTTAATCATAAAAAAACACGCCATCATTCGGAAACCACGTACAGCAAGGCATAAGGGAATTATCTCTATTTTTGGCACAGCAGTTGTATTAGTTAAAGCAAAAAGAACAAAACACCCACCATAAAAACAATATCAGGGTTTGGTGCCGACTCATCAGAGCGTTTTATAACAAGAACAATAAAGAGTCGCCAGTAACAAGCAGATGGGTTTACAAGGTGCTTTTTTGCGGACGCAGCACCAACAGGGATACCAGAGAGCTTAGAAGATCAGCTAAATCCGGAGTATATCGGAAAGGCGGCCGGGCAAAACTGGGAATATGGAAGTTAAATAAAGCTATTTTCCACACAGCTTGCAAACCCATCTGTTTGTTTTCCTTTTAAGCCTTGGAGCGTCTAAGCTGCGACAGTAGCATCCCGGTCATCATCAGGACGCACCCTGAAAAACCTCTCAGTCCAAGCTGCTCGTCCAGCAATAACCAGCCTCCCAGTACCGCAAAAACAGCTTCCAGGCTCATAATGATAGCCGCATGAGAAGAAGCTGCATCTCTCTGGGCAATGATTTGAATCGTAAAAGCGACACCGGTAGAAAGAACGCCGGCGAACAGCAGAGGCCCTGCACTTTTTAGAATGGCATCAAGGCTGATGGGTTCCAGATAAAGAGCAACCATCATGCTGCATAAAGCGGTCATAAAAAACTGTATTAATGACAGCCTCAGCGGATGAACATGCCGGGAAAGCCAGCCAATAAGCAGTATTTGAATGGCATACATCAGGGCAGAGCCTAACGTCAGCACGTCACCTTTATTGAAATTCAGGCCATCCTGTACGGTCAGGAAATACAGGCCCGCCAGCGCAATGGCTCCACCCAGCCAGGTTGCAGGGCGGGTACTGTGCCCAAACCAGATCCCCAGTATTGGCACCAAAATGATATAGAAACCGGTGATAAAGCCAGAGTTACCCGCTGTGGTATACAACAGACCAACCTGTTGAAAGGATGAAGCAAGAAAAAGTACTACACCGGTCAATGGCCCCCATTTCAGCAGCAATTGACTGTCGTATTGCGTTTTATGGCCGGAGACGTTCTTTCCGGAGATGTTTTCCAATAGAAAATAAACCGGTAATAACGAGATAAAGCCCAGAGCAAAACGGCAGGCATTAAACATAAATGGTCCAAGATGCTCCATGCCTTTGATCTGGGCAACAAAGGCAAACCCCCATATTGCAGACACCCCCAGTAGTAAAACATCTGCTCGAAGCGCTTTGGTTTTCACAGTGCATAACCCGGCTTGTTGTGGCCATCCTTTTGCCAGGCTGGCCCGATTATTATTGATGAAGGCTTATACCGCTATCAGCGGCTTATCATTGTCGCCTGCTTTTTTGCTGAGAGCATTTTGCCACCAGCAGCAAGGCTCGAAAAGTGTTTATCGACGGATGATGCAAACCCGGGAAAATAGACTAAGCCCTCATGGCGCAATACCATTACCAATAATTATTTTCTTAAGGTTCGGACAAGCCTATGGTCGATATGCATCAAACCTGTTGTTCTCTGCTGCCTGAGCTGTCTGAACAGGACATGGGTCGACTGGCAAAAATTTTCCAGCTGCTGGGAGACACCAAAAGACTGCAGCTGGTCATTGCCTGTCTTGAAGAGCCACAGCCGGTATGCTGTCTATCGGAAATTTCGGGCATGTCGCAACCTTTAACCAGCCATCATCTGCGCAGTTTGCGGGAAGCCCGAATCCTGCGATCAACCCGCAAAGGAAAGCAGGTACTCTATGAGTTGGATGACCACCATATCCGTCATGTCATTCTCGATATGGCCAATCATGTTAAGGAGCGTTGATAAAATAGTACGGGTTATTGCTTGAGTTTATTTTCCTGGATGCTGAAAACCGCTTCGATATGAGGTCGAAGGATGGGTCTGTTTTCATGTAAAGCCATAGATAAGGCAATATCCACTTTGGAAAACTCACTGAGCTTGTTTTCCTGATTTTGCATCTCTTTGATGTGGTCGAATGCATTTTCAAGGTGGACTTTTGCCCCATGGGTAGTTGCACCCTCGGCAGGAGTCGTATCCCTGGAATGTAAGCCATAAAATTCGTATGCCACCATTCTTTCACCACTGGCATGGTGTAATGAGTTGAAGGCAGATGTTACCGAGCTGCTGGCAGCAGTGGCAGGGTTTTTTTTAGACGCGCCGTTTTGTACGCCATGCAAACTGAAAGCCTCAGAATCCTCTATCAATTTGCCAATCGTTTTTAAGTGGATCATTTCGTCAATTCTGGCCTGAAAATCATCCGCTGTGGCAATGTCTGCACTATGCTCTATCTTTCGCTCCGCCAGTGAGATTGATGGTTTGGAGTTATCCCCCGGGGCTTCAGGTATCTGCTTGATGGCCTCAGTGGTAGTCACCTGTTTATTGTCAGCGGTTTTACCCGGGGAATCGGACACAATGTCATTATTTGGAATAGTTGGTTGCGATGATGAAGGACTTGCGGGGATAGCGCTCATTATTCTTTCTCCTGATAACCATTCAGCCTGATTCAAAAATCCATTATTTCTGACATTCAGCTTAGCAGTGGATTTCTCCGCAGAGTGGTTACAGCAATACTCTTGGCAAATCGATCACGGGTGCAGGCTCCGGTCCATAATAAGAAAGTATTAATCGAACAGACGCTTGATAATTGCACAATGCACTTAACAATATTCATTTTGATGGCTTGACGCACCACAAATATAAAATTATTTTTATATAAACATATTTTTATATTATGACGAGTGAAGCTATGTCATCCTGCTCCGCAACCGACAGTGACAGCCCACAGAGTGACACAATGAAAAGTAGCTGTGCTGCATCTTCATGCTGCGGCAATAACACTCAATCAGAAGCTTCTTCAATAGAAAGTCAGACTTCTTCGGTATCCGGCAGTATGCAGCTAAGCTGGATCATCACTGGCATGGACTGCCCGGGCTGTGCCGCCAAAATTGAGAATGCCGTAAAGGGGCTGAACGGTGTGACTCAGGCTCGGGTCACCTTTGCAACAGAGCGCCTGCTGGTAGAGGTTGAAAATCGAGCAGGCATCAATGACGACATCCTTAGAACTCTCAAAGAACTGGGCTTTTCAGTTAAGGACGACGCCGCTTCAGAAACGGCAGCTGGCAGTGTCCTGAAAAAATACTGGCGCATTATGTCACTGGCTACGTTTATGCTGTTCGCGGTATTGATTCAGGGCACCTTTCCCGTTGCTGGCAACGTGTTTTTTTACCTGGCGACACTCTGGGGGCTCTACCCTGTTGCGACCAAAGCATGGCAATTAGCCAGAAGTGGCTCTCCCTTTTCCATCGAAACCCTGATGAGCATCGCGGCCATTGGTGCCCTGTTTCTGGGTGAAACCGTTGAAGCCGCCATGGTGCTTCTGCTGTTTATGATCGGTGAGCATCTGGAGGCATTTGCGGCAGGGCGGGCTCGACAGGGTGTCCAGAAACTGATGGCGCTGACACCAGAAACGGCTTACCGTATTGACCGCGATGGGCATAAAACAGAGGTTTCTGCCCATACGCTGACGCCCGGAGACATCATCGAAATATTACCGGGCAGCCGTCTGCCCGTTGATGGTGAACTCTTAACGCCTAACGTTAGCTTTGATGAAAGCGCACTGACCGGCGAATCCGTCCCTGTTGAACATAACCCCGGTGAGAGTGTGATGGCTGGCTCGTTATCGGTGGATCGGGTTGCCCGACTCAGGGTAATTTCAAAGCCCGGAGAGAGTGCGGTTGACCGTATCATCCGTCTGATCGAAGAAGCAGAAGAGCGAAAAGCGCCAGTGGAACGTTTTATTGATGCATTTAGCCGCTGGTACACACCATTAATGATGTTTCTGGCGGCACTGGTGGCTGTTGTTCCTCCGCTGGTGTTTGCCGGGTCCTGGGTCGAATGGATCTACAAGGCACTGGCACTGTTACTGATCGCCTGCCCATGTGCTCTGGTGATTTCAACGCCTGCTGCTGTTACCTCGGCCCTGGCCAGAGCGTCTCGCAACGGTGCACTGGTCAAGGGTGGTGCAGCCCTTGAACTATTGGGTTCGGTCACAACGGTCGCCTTTGATAAAACCGGCACACTGACGGAAGGAAAGCCTGCCGTTACTCACATAGCATCGTTTGACCGCTCAACATTCAATCCAGAGCCCAACCAAGAGCCCAACCCAGAGCAGGAAATCCTGCGACTGGCTGCAGCCGTCGAGTCAGGTTCAACACATCCCCTGGCCAAAGCCATCGTCGCCAGGGCTAATGAGATGAATATCAAACTCCCTGCCGCCGCAGACATTGTGGCCAAAGCCGGACTGGGTGTGCAGGGTCAGGTGGAAGGCAAAGCGGTGGTCGTTGGCTCACCACGACACTTACAGGACAGTATTGATCTGATTACAGGCGCTCAACAGAAACTTGAACAGCTTGAAGAGCAGGGTAATACCATTGCGGTAGTGACGTTTGAAGGGCATTTGGTGGGCTTTATTGCCCTGCGGGATGAACCAAAAGCCGAAGCTCCGAATGCTATCGCAGCCCTTAAAGCCATGGGTATCAACAGTATCATGCTCACTGGTGACAACCCACGGGCTGCGAAAGCCGTCGCCAGCCAATTGGGAATGGAGTATCGTGCGGATCTCCTGCCCGGAGATAAATCTGCTGAAATAGAGTCGCTGCGCAAACAAGGCCGGGTTGCCATGATCGGTGACGGCATCAACGACGCCCCTGCACTGAAGACGGCAGATATCGGCATTGCCATGGGATCGGGTGCCGACGTTGCTCTTGAAACCGCAGACTGTGCGCTGACCCATAACCGTGTGGCAGAACTTGCGGACCTTATTGGTCTTTCCCGCGCCACCATGTCCGTTATCCGCCAGAACATTTTCCTGGCCGTGGGCAGTAAAGCCTTCTTCCTGGTCACCACCCTGCTGGGCATGACCGGACTCTGGTTTGCTGTCCTTGCCGACACCGGTGCCACAGCCCTGGTCACCGCCAATGCCCTCAGGCTATTGCGAAATAAAAAAGCGAGCCCGGATATTTCATATTAACAACGGGGTAAGGATACCCCCTTTGCTTTCAATGAGTTATATGTATATCAATAGGTTAAGAATGCACTTTAGTACAACCATTAATGGTTGTTAGTGGTTACAGACAGCTTTTTTCGACACCTGAGAATAAAATATACGACAAAACTCTGTCGGTCTGGATGAATGGTTAGTTCATAAGTGAGTGATATTATAGGGAGAGTTTATAGGTGGGGGAGAGAGTGAGAGATCACCATCATTCTGGCTACACAGAACCTTCGTTCAAATTTGGTATTGGTGCCCAACTGAAGCGAGGCACCACATGACACTGATTTTTCACTATCTGATAGGATTAAACTGGCTATTGGCTAAACAGTACATTTTCTTTTTAGTGAGATTATGTCGAGTCTTCTCTATGTCAAATGAACCATATTTATGACATTGATCCCTGAAATAATGCTGTGCCTGGCGGCGACATCCACGATTCTCTACGGAACCTCTCTTGTAATTAGAGCAAACTGCATTGTAGTCAATCTTGTTATTTTCATAGCTATTAACGAACCTGATAGTAAACATCATGTTTATTGATATTCACTGACCAGCTATTAAAGCTAATAAATAAAAGAACGGCCATGACTTTAAACTTCAAGGAAATAGATTGCATTTTGTTGAAAACCACTAAAACACTTTTTATCATCAGTACTCTTAGCTCAGGAACTCATTTAAGCCCATGCACAATGAAAGGGTGCTCTCTCGGGTTAATAGCTGACTCAGCAATCAAATAGAACTTTGCCTGACATAACGTTAGACCACAGTTGTTCCCCGCGCCCCTTGCTATGGATAAGAGATCTTGTTTCCAGAAGTACTTCTGCCCCGGCTAATTTCCACCTCATTCGTGAACCGCATAGCCGTTGTTTGACCAATGTCTTACATGCTGCTTCTGTGACTCCGGAACCGATCGGCCAGTTTTGCTCCAGAGCCTCTTGATACTTCATTAAGTGATGATTGTTGGTAAAGTAGGTCACTGCTTTGTAACGCTTTTCTATCAGTGCCGTCGTCTTTTTTGGGAGTTCTGCTGATTCAATTTCCTTATTGATTTGTACCTATTATAGGTAACTACCGTCGTATGATATTATTCTCGCCTTCATACCTTCATACCTCCATAAATGAGGCAGTAATGAATAATATTGACGGTCGCAGGCTTTCAGACTCCATCAGGGAAGAAATTCGATTCAAAGCAATAAAGGACTGGAATGCAGGTATGAGTCCTACAAATCTTGCTCACAAGTATGGAACCTCAAGAAAAATAGTCTATCAATGGATAGACCGATACAAACTGAAGTGGTTTAATGACTTAGGACACCTCGTTAAGCACAATAGTACCATTGATGACGAGGTAGAAAGTGACAAAGCAGCGTAAGAATTATT
>NZ_JBLYZG010000096.1:0-11326 GCF_049310245.1 Endozoicomonas sp. ALB115
TTCGCCATGGCCCACAGCAGGTTGGCGATAGCCTGGGCATTAAATTGGTCTTTCTGTGCGTTCACGTGGGGCAACAGCGCGGCCACGGCCTTGTTGAGCCCTGGTGTCCGCTCCTGCCCGTTGTCCACCAGTTTCGCCATGGCCCACAGCAGGTTGGCAATGCCCTGGGCATTAAATTGGCCTTTCTTTGCGCACACGTGGGGCAACAGCGCGACAACGGCCTCGTTGAACTCCGGTGTCTGCTTCTGCCCGTTGTCCACCAGTTTCGCCATAGCCCACAGCAGGTTGGCGATAGCCTGGGCATTAAATTGGTCTTTCTGTGCGTTCACGTGGGGCAACAGCGCGGCTACGGTCTCTTCAAGCTCTGGCGTCTGCTCCTGCCCGTTGTCCACCAGTTTCGCCATGGCCCACAGCAGGTTGCCGATATCCTGGGCATTAAATTGGTCTTTCCATGTGTTCACGTGGGGCAATAACGCGGCCACGGCCTCTTTGAGCCCTGGTGTCTGTTCGTGCCCGTGGTTCACCAGTTTCGCCATGGCCCACAGCAGGTTAGCGATACCCTGAGGAATAAATTGATCTTTTTGTGCGTTCACTTGGAGCAACAGCGCGGTCACGGCCTCTTTAAACTCTGGTGTCCACTCCTGCAAGTTGTCCACCAGTTTCGCCATGGCCCACAGCAGGTTGGCGATACACTGGGCATTAAATTGGTCTTTCTGTGCGTTCACCTGGGGCAACAGCGCGGCCACGGCCACGTTGAGCCCTGGTGTCTGCTCCTGCCCGTTGTCCACCAGTTTCGCCATAGCCCACAGCAGGTTGGCGATACACTGGGCATTAAATTGGTCTTTCTGTGTGTTCACGTGGGGCACCAGCGCGGCTACGGTCTCTTTAAGCTCTGGCGTCTGCTCCTGGCCGTTGTCCACCAGTTTCGCCATGGCCCACAGCAGGTTGCCGATATCCTGGGCATTAAATTGGTCTTTCCATGTGTTCACGTGGGGCAATAACGCGGCCACGGTCTCTTTGAGCCCTGGTGTCTGTTCGTGCCCGTGGTTCACCAGTTTCGCCATGGCCCACAGCAGGTTAACGATACCCTGAGGAATAAATTGATCTTTTTGTGCGTTCACTTGGAGCAACAGCGCGGCCACTGCCTCTTTGAGCCCTGGTGTCCGCTCCAGCCCGTTGTTCACCAGTTTCGTAATGGCCCACAGCAGGCTGGCAATGTCCCGGGCGTTAAGTTGGTTTTTCTGTGTGTTCACGAGGGGCAACAGTGTGGCCACAGCCTCTTTGAGCCCTGGTGTCCACTCCTGCAAGTTGTCCACCAGTTTCGCCATGGCCCACAGCAGGTTGGCGATATGCTGAGGAATAAATTGGTCTTTCTTTGCGTTTACGTGGGGCAACAACGCGACCACGGCCTCTTTGAGCCCTGGTGTCTGCTGCTGCCCGTTGTCCACCAGTTTCGCCATGGCCCACAGCTGGTTGGCGATTCCCCGGGCATCAATGTCCCTGGCTTGAGGTTTTTGGTTGCACTTGAATATTATTGCGCCAAGCAGAGTGGACAATAAGGAAGCTTGAGTTAGCTTGACACGCTCATCCATGGGGTTATGAGGGGTAAAAAAACCCGCTGAAGTCAATGAATGTAGTGTTGTCGTAAGGCTTCGCCAGTCCCAACGCCGTGTTACGGTAAAATTTTGCAGCAAACGTATCAGCTGGCTTTGTTCAGCTTGATTTAACGGTCTTTTAGCAGCTGATGTGTATCTTTTAATTGAATCAGCATACAGACCGTGATGTCTCCCATCATAGCGATCACCGAAACGATAAGATTTACTCAACAGATCATCCATTATTTCCTGTTTGATGAGGGCATTAAAATCCTGAGCAGGGTTTACTGAACGCCCCTGTAGATGTTGAGAAGAACGTGTGCCAGAAGAATGGTAAAATTCATTGCGACCCGGCGCAGTGCGGGGGGGATGATCCCATTGTCTGACTGTGGCATGTCTATATCGTCCACGTCCTGAAGAAGTGGCATGGCCATCCGGTCGGTTATAATAATTATCTGATCTTGCGTATTTACCACTGATACCAGCAGAACTTCTATCCATAATTATATTTCATTAATTCATGAAAATATAACAAGCAGACTGCGGTTCTGCTCAGAAGTTCATTTTGCTGAACTGTCTATAAACGCCAGTGGTTGGAGAAGAACAACTACTCTGGATTGTTAAATGATTCAGAGCCATGCCCTTTTGGTTGGGTGTTTATCCTGGTCTTTATTTGATCAATACATCGTTTTATTGAATCCGAGCTCCAAAGCGTGTTAATCGGGATTTCAATGACCTCAAATCCTGATTTTTGCAGCAGAGCAATTTTAAGCAGAGTTGAACCATTCCGGGTTTTGAAATCGTTACTCACGTAATGAAACGGTCCCTGAATTTCAATCACCATGTTGTGATCTGGCAGTAACAGGTCAACCGGAGGTAATGAGTTCAAACTCTTTTCTTCTTCAATCTTCAAAGAGGGCATACATGATTGGAGTTGATTGCGGAAGTCGGATTGAGGTTTTGAAATGGTTGTCTGGTAATGGGGGGCGATCGGACACGGTCTGCCAAGCCAACTGGCGGCCATGGCAATGACGCGTTGATCCTTTTCATTGTCCGGGGGGGTATTTTTCAGGCGAGTAAACAGGTCATCCATGTGCTTTTCAAGCACGTTGTTTTTATTGGCATTGGAGACCAGAGACAACCTGGCACAGCATACCATTACGCCCCAGAGAGACATTAATATATCTTGCTGAGAGAACTGAGGGTTTTCACTGATTTTGTGGACAAGCGATTTGAAGATAGAGGTAACCACGTTCAGCTCAACGAGTTCACCCAGTTTCGCCATGGCCCACAGCAGGTTGGCGATACCCTGTGGTTTAAAGTTAGCCTTCTGTGCGCTCACATGTGGTAACAGCGCGGCCACGGACGCTTTGAACTCTGGTGTCCACTCCTGCCCGTTGCCCACCAGTTTCGCCATGGCCCACAGCAGGTTGGCGATGTGCTGAGGAGTAAATTGGTCTTTCTGTGCGTTCACGTGAGGCAACAGCGTTGCCACAGCCTCGTTGAGCGCTGGTGTCTGCTCCAGCCCGTTGTCCACCAGTTTCGCCATGGCCCACAGCAGGTTGGCGATATCCTGGACATTAAATTGGTCTTTCTGTGCGTTCACCCGGGACAACAGCGCGACCAGGGCCTCGTTGAGTCCTGGTGTCGACTTCTGCCCGTTGTCCACCAGCTTCGCCATGGCCCACAGCAGGTTGACGATATGCTGTGGGTTAAAGTTAGCTTTCTGTGTGTTTACGTGGGGCAACAGCGCGGCTACGGCCTTGTTGAGTTCTGGTGACCTCTCCTGCCCGTTGTCCACCAGTTTCGCCATGGCCCACAGCAGGTTGGCGATATGCTGTGGGTTAAAGTTAGCTTTCTGTGTGTTTACGTGGGGCAACAGCGCGGCTACGGCCTTGTTGAGTTCTGGTGTCGACTCCTGCCCGTTGTCCACCAGTTTCGCCATGGCCCACAGCAGATTGGCAATACCCTGTGGTGTAAAGTTGGCTTTCTGTGCGCTCACGTGGGGCAACAACGCGGCCATGGTCTCGTTGAGCTCTGGTGTCCGCTCCTGCCCGTTGTCCACCAGTTTCGCCATGGCCCACAGCAGGTTGGTGATTTGCTGTGGTTTAAAGTTAGCTTTCTGTGCGATCACTTGGGGCAATAGCGCTGCCACGGCCTCGTTGAGTCCTGGTGTCCGCTCCTGCCCGTTGCCCACCAGTTTCGCCATGGCCCACAGCAGGTTGGCAATATGCTGAAGAATAAATTGTTTTTTCTGTGCGCTTACATGGGGTAACATTGTAGCTACAGCCTCTTTGAGACCCGGTGTCCACTCCTGTCCGTTGTCCACCAGTTTCGCCATGGCCCACAGCAGGTTGGCGATATCCTGGACATTAAATTGGTCTTTCTGTGCGTTCACCCGGGACAACAGCGCGGCCAGGGCCTCGTTGAGTCCTGGTGTCCGATCCAGCCCGTTTTCCACCAGTTTCGCCATGGCCCACAACAGGTTGGAAATGCCCTGGGCGTTAAATTGGTCTTTCTGTGCGTTCACGAGGGGCAACAGGGCGGCCACGGCCTCGTTGAGCCCTGGTGTCCACTCCCCGTTGTCCACCAGTTTCGCCATGGCCCACAGCAGGTTGGCGATATCCTGGACATTAAATTGGTCTTTCTGTGCGTTCATCCGGGGCAACAGCGCGACCAGGGACTCGTTGAGCCCTGGTGTTCGCTCCAGCCCGTTTTCCACCAGTTTCGCCATGGCCCACAACAGGTTGGCAATGTCCCGGGCATTAAGTTGGTTTTTCTGTGCATTCACATGGGGCAACAGCGAGGCCACGGCCTCGTTGAGCCCTGGTGTTAGCTCCTGCCCGCTGTCCACCAGTTTCGCCATGGCCCACAGCAGGTTGGCGATTTCCTGTGGTTTAAAGTTAGCTTTCTGTGCGTTCACCCGGGGCAATAACGCGGCCACGGCCTCGTTGAGCTCTGGTGTCTGCTCCTGGCCGTTGTCCACCAGTTTCGCCATGGCCCACAGCAGGTTGGCGATCCCCTGAGGAATAAATTGGTCTTTCTGTACGTTCACGTGGGGCAGCAGCGCGGCTACGGCCTCGTTGAGCTTCGGTGTCTGCTTCTGCCCGTTGTCCGACAGTTTCGCCATGGCCCACAGGAGGTTGGCAATATTCTGGGTATTAAATTGGTCTTTCTGTGCGTTCACATGGGGCAACAGCGTGGGCACAGCTTCTTTGAGCTCTGGTGTACACTCCCCGTTGTCCACCAGTTTCGCCATGGCCCACAGCAGGTTAGCGATACCCAGAGGAATAAATTGGTCTTTCTGTGCATTCACGTGGGGCAGCAGGGCGGCCACGGCCTCTTTGAACTCCGGTGTCTGCTTCTGCCCGTTGTCCACCAGTTTCGCCATGGCCCACAGCAGGTTGGCGATTCCCAGGGCATCAATATCCCTGGCTTGAGGTTTTTGGTTGCACTTGAATATTATTGCATCAAGAAGCGTGGACAATAAGGCAGCTTGAGTGAGCTTAATACGCTGATCCACGGGGTTATGAGGGGTAAAAACACCCGCTGAAGTCAATGAATGAAGTGTTGTTGTCAGGCTTCGCCAATTCCAACTCCGTGTTACTGTGAAATTTTGCAGTAAATGTATCAGCTGGCTTTGTTCGGCTCGATTTAACGGTCTTTTAGCAGCTAACGTGTATTTTTTAATTGAACTGGCATATCGACCGTGATGTCTCCCATCATAGCGATGACCGAAACGATCCGATTTTCTCAACAGATCATCCATTACTTCCTGTTTGATGAGCGCATTAAAATCTTGAGCAGGGGTTACTGAACGGCGCAGTAGATGTTGAGAAGGGCATGCGTCAGAAGAACGGTAAAATTTATTACGCCCCGGGTTATTGCGTGGGGTATCATCCCACTGCCTGACCATGGCATGTCTATATCGTCCACGCCTTGAAGAAGCGGCATGGCCACCCGGTCGGTTATAATAATTATCTGATCTTGCGTATTTACCACTGATACCAGCAGAACTTCTATCCATAATTAAATTTCATTAATTCATGAAAATATAAAAAGAAGACTGCTGTTCTGTTCAGAAGTTCATTTTGCTGAACTGTCTATAAACGACAATGGTTGGAGAAGAACATCTATTCTGAATTGTGAAAATGGTTCTGAGTCATGATAGCAGGTAGACGATTACTGGCTGCTTGTTCTCTTCTTTACTTGATCAATAAATGGTTTCATTAAATCCTGGTTACAAAGCTGGTTAACCGGGATTTCAATGACTTCAAACCCTGCTTTTTGCAACAGTGCGATTTTCAGCAGAGTCGAACCTTTCCTGGTTTTGAAATCACCATTCACGTAATGAAACGGCCCCTGAACTTCAATAATAATGTTGTGATCTGGCAGTAGCAGGTCAACTGGAGGCAATGAGTTCAGGCACTTTTCTTCTTCAATCTTCAAAGAGGGCATGCATGACTGGAGTTGATCGCGGAAGAAAGTTTGAGGTTCTGAAATGGTTGTCCGGTAATGGGGGACGATCGGACACGCTCTGCCAAGCCAACTGGCGGCCATAGTAATAATGTGTCGATCCTTTTCATTGTCCAGGGATGTATTTTCCAGGCGAGTCAACAGGTCATCCATGTGCTTTTCAAACACGTTATTTTTATTGGCATTGGAGACCAGCGACAACCTGGCACAGCATACCATTACGCCCCAGAGAGATATCAATATATCTTGCCTGGAGAGCGGAGGATTTTCACTGATTCGGTAGACAAGCGATTCGAACGTAGAGGTAAACACATTCAGCTCAACGAGTTCACCCAGTTTCGCCATGGCCCACAGCAGGTTGGCGATGCCCTGTGGTTTAAAGTTAGCTTTCTGTGCGTTCACGTGGGGTAACAGTGCGGCCATGGCCGCTTTGAACTCTGGTGTCCACTCCTGCCCGTTGTCCACCAGTTTCGCCATGGCCCACAGCATGTTGGCGATGTGCTGAGGAAGAAATTGGTCTTTCTGTGCGTTCACATGGGGCAACAGCGTGGCCACAGCCTCGTTGAGCGCTGGTGTCCGCTTTTGCCCGTAGTCCACCAGTTTCGCCATGGCCCACAGCAGGTTGGCAATATGCTGGGCATTCAATTGGTCCTTCTGTGCGTTCACGTAGGGCAACAGGGCGTCCACGGCCTCGTTGAGCCCTGGTGTCCGCTCCAGCCCGTTGTCCACCAGTTTTGCCATGGCCCACAGCAGGTTGCTGATCTGCTGAGGAATAAATTGGTCTTTCTGTGCGTTCACGCAGTGCAACAGCGCGGCCACGGCCTCGATGAACTCTGGTGTCTGCTCCTGGCTGTAGTCCGACAGTTTTGCCATGGCCCACAGCAGGTTGGCGATAACCAGTGGTTTAAAGTCAGCTTTCTGTGCGTTCACATGGGGCAACAGCGCGGCCACGGCCTCTTTGAGCTCAGGTGTCCGCCCCTGCCCGTTTTTCACCAGTTTCGCCATGGCCCACAGCAGGTTGGTGATATCCTGTGGTTTAAAGTTAGCTTTCTATACGTTCACGTGGGGCAATAGTGTGGCCACGGCGTCGTTGAGCCCTGGTGTCTGCTTCTGCCCGTTGTTCACCAGTTTCGCCATGGCCCACAGCAGGTTGGTGATATCCTGGACATTAAATTGGTCTTTCTGTGCGTTCACCCGGGATAACAACGCGACCAGGGCTTCGTTGAGCGATGGTGTCTGCTCCTGCCCATTGTCCACCAGTTTCGCCATGGCCCACAGCAGGTTGGCGATATGCTGAGGAATAAATTGGTTTTGCTGTGCGTTCACATAGGGCAACAGGGCGGCCACGGCCTCGTTGAGCCCTGGTGTCCGCTCCTGCCCGTTGT
The DNA here is from genome assembly GCF_049310245.1 of Endozoicomonas sp. ALB115. Classification (NCBI taxonomy): domain Bacteria; kingdom Pseudomonadati; phylum Pseudomonadota; class Gammaproteobacteria; order Oceanospirillales; family Endozoicomonadaceae; genus Endozoicomonas; species Endozoicomonas sp. ALB115. The sequence goes on from NZ_JBLYZG010000096.1 coordinate 7,457, forward strand.
CCACCAGTTTCGTAATGGCCCACAATAGGTTGGCGATTCCCTGGGCCTTAAATTGGTCTTTCTGTGCGTTCACGTGGGGTAACAGCGCGACCACCGCCTCTTTGAGCCCAGATGTCCACTCCAGCCCGTTGTCCACCAGTTTCGCCATGGCCCACAGCAGGTTGGCGATACCCTGAGGAATAAATTGGTCTTTCTGTGCATTCACGAGGCGCAACAGGGCGGCCACGGCCTCTTTGAACTCTGGTGTCTGCTTCTGCCCATTGTCCACCAGTTTCGCCATGGCCCACAGCAGGTTGGCAATTCCCTGAGCATCAATATTCCTGGCTTCAGTTTTTTGGTTGCAGTTAAATATTATTGCATCAAGTAGCCTTGACAATAAGTGAGCTTGAGTAAGCTTAACACGCTCATCCATGGGTTTATGAAAGGTAAAAACACCCGCTGAAGTCAATGAATGAAGTGTTGTCGTCAGGCTTCGCCAGTTCCAGCTCCGTGTTACTGTAAAATTTTGCAGCAAATGTATCAGCTGGCTTTGTTCGGCTCGATTTAACGGTCTTTTAGCAGCTGACGTGTATTTTTTAATTGAACTGGCATATTGACCGTGATGTCTCCCATCATAGCGATGACCGAAACGATCCGATTTTCTCAACAGATCAGCCATTATCTCCTGTTTGATGAGGGCATTGAAATCCTGAGCAGGGTTTATTGAACGGCCCTGTAGATGTTGAGAAGAGCTTGCTCCAGAAGAATGGTAAAATTCATTGCGACCCGGTGCAGTGCGGGGGGGATGATCCCACTGCCTGATCGTGGCATGTCTATATCGTCCACGCCCTGAAGAAGCGGCATGGCCACCCGGTCGGTTATAATAATTATCTGATCTTGCGTATTTACCACTGATACCAGCAGAACTTCTGTCCATAAGTATATTTCATTAATTCATGAAAATATAAAAAGCAGACTGCTGTTCTGTTCAGAAGTTCATTTTTCTGAACTGTCTATAAACGCCGATGGTTGGAGAAGAACAATTACTCTGGATTGTTAAATGATTCAGAGCCATGCCCCTTCGGTTGGGTGTTGATTATGGTCTTTATTTGATCAATACATCGTTTTATTGAGTCCGGGCTCCAAAGCGTGTTAATCGGGATTTCAATAACCTCAAATCCTGATTTTTGCAGCAGTGCAATTTTCAGTAGAGTCGAACCATTCCGGGTTTTGAAATCGTTACTCACGTAATGAAACGGTCCCTGAATTTCAATCACCATGTTGTGATCTGGCAGTGACAGGTCAACTGGAGGTAATGAGTTCAGACTCTTTTCTTTTTCAATCTTCAAGGAGGGCATGCATGATTGGAGTTGATTGCGGACGACAGTTTGAGTTTTTGAAGTCATCGTCTGGTAATGGGGGGCGAAAGGACACGGTCTGCCAAGCCAACTGGCGGCCATGGCAATGGTAGTTTGATCCTCTTTATCCGGTGATGTATTTTCCAGGCGAGTCAACAGGTCATCCATGTGCTTTTCAAGCACGTTATTTTTATTGGCATTGGAGACCAGATACAACCTGGCACAGCATACCATGACTCCCCAGAGAGACATCGATATATCTTGCCTGGAGAGCTGAGGTTTTTCACTGATTTTGTGGACAAGCGATTCGAATGTAGAGGTAACCACATTCAGCTCAACGAGTTCACCCAGTTTCGCCATGGCCCACAGCAGGTTGGCGATATGCTGGGGAATAAATTGGTCTTTCTGTGCGTTCACGTGGGACAACAGGGCGGTGACGGCCTCATTAAGCTCCGGTGTCCGGTCATGCACGTCGTCCACCAGTTTCGCCATGGTCCACAACAGGTTGGCGATTTCCTGTGGTTTAAAGTTAGCTTTCTGTGCGTTCACTTGGGGCAACAGCGCGGAGACGGTCTTTTTGAGCTCTGGTGTCTGCCCCAGTCCGTTGTCCACCAGTTTCGCCATGGCCCACAGCAGGTTGGCGATAGCCTGGGCATTAAATTGGTCTTTCTGTGCGTTCACGAGAGGCAACAGGGCAAACACGGCCTTTTTGAGCGCTGGTGTCTGCTCCAGTCCGTTGTCCACCAGTTTCGCCATGGCCCACAGCAGGTTGGCGATATGCTGGGGAATAAATTGGTCTTTCTGTGCGTTTACGTGGGGCAACAGGGCGACTACGGCTTCCATGATACCTGTTGCCTGCTCCTGCCCGTTGTCCACCAGTTTCGCCATGGCCCACAGCAAGTTGGTGATTTCCTGTGGTTTAAAGTTAGCTTTCTGTACGTTTATATGGGGCAACAGCGCGGCCACGGCCGCTTTTAGCGCTGGTGTCAGCTCTTGCCCGTCCACCAGTTTCGCCATGGCCCACAGCAAGTTGGCGATACCCTGGGCAGTAAATTGGTTTTTCTGTGCGCTCACAAGGAGCAACAGCGCGGCCACTGCCTCTTTGAACTCTGGTGTCCACTCTCCGTTATCCAACAGTTTCGCCATGGCCCACAGCAAGTTGGCGATATGCTGAGGAGTAAATTGGTCTTTATGTGCCTTTACGTGGGGCAACAGCGTGGCCACGGCCTCGTTGAGTTCAGGTGTTCGCTCCTGCCCGTTGTCCACCAGTTTCGCCATGGCCCACAGCAGATTGGCGATATGCTGAGGAATAAATGGGGCTTTTTGAGCGTTTACGTGGGGCAACAGCACGGCCACCGCTTCGTTGAGTTCTGGTGTCTGCTCCTGCCCGTTGTCCACCAGTTTCGCTATGGCCCATAGCAGGTTGGCAATACCCTGGTCATTAAACTGGTCTTTCTGTGCGTTCACGTGGGGCAACAGCGCGGCAACGGCCTCTTTGAACCCTGGTGTGTGCTCCTGCCCGTTGTCCACCAGTTTCGCTATGGCCCACAGCAGGTTGGCGATTTCCTGTGGGTTAAAGTTAGCTTTCTGAGTGTTCACGTTGGGCAATAACGCGGCCACAGCCTCTTTGAGTTCTGGTGTCTGCTCCTGCCCGTTGTCCACCAGTTTTGCCATGGCCCACAGCAGGTTGGCGGTACCCTGAGGAATAAATTGGTCTTTCTGTGCGTTCACGAGGAGCAACAGGGCGGCCAGGGCCTCTTTGAACCCTGGTGTCCGCTCCAGCCCGTTGTCCATCAGTTTCGCCATAGCCCAAAGCAGGTTGGCAATGCCCTGGGCACTAAGTCGGTTTTTCTGTGCGTTCAGAAGGGGCAGCAGGGCGGCCACAGCCTCTTTCAGCCCTGGTGTCCGCTCCAGCCCTTTGTCCACCAGTTTCGCCATGGCCCACAGCAGGTTGGCAATGCCATGGGCATTAAGTTGGTTTTTCTGTACGTTCACGAGGGGCAACAGGGCGGCCACGGCCTCGTTGAGTTCTGGTGTCTGCTCCTGCCCGTTGTCCACCAGTTTTGCCATGGCCCACAGCAGGTTGGTGATACTCTGAGGAATAAATTGGTCTTTCTGAGCGTTCACGAGGAGCAACAGCGCGGCCACGGCCTCTTTGAACCCTGGTGTCCGCTCCAGCCCTTTGTCCACCAGTTTCGCTATGGCCCACAGCAGGTTGGCGGTATCCCGGGCATTAAATTGGTCTTTCTGTGCGTTCAAGTGGTGCAAAAGTGCAGCCACTGCCTCGTTGAACGCAGGTGTCAATTCTTGCCCGTTGTCCACCAGTTTCGCCATGGCCCACAGCAGGTTGGCGATACCCCGGGCTTCAGGTTTTTGGTTGCAGTTAAATATTATTGCATCAAGTAGCGTTGACAATAAGTGAGCTTGAGTAAGCTTAACACGCTCATCCATGGGTTTATGAAAGGCAAAAACACCCGCTGAAGTAAATGAATGAAGTGTTGTCGTCAGGCTTCGCCAGTTCCAGCTCCGTGTT
>NZ_JBLYZG010000097.1:0-11147 GCF_049310245.1 Endozoicomonas sp. ALB115
CAGGTTGGCGATATGCTGAGGAATAAACTGGTCTTTCTGTGCGTTCACTTGGGGCAACAGCACGGCCACGGCCTCGTTAAGACCTGGTGTCTGCTCGTACCTGTTGTCTACCAGTTTCGCCATGGCCCACAGCAGGTTGGCGATATGCTGAGGAATAAACTGGTCTTTCTGTGCGTTCACGTGGTGCAACAGCGCGACCACGGCCTCGTTGAAATCTGGTGTCCGCTCCTGTCCGTTGTCCACCAGTTTCGCCATGGCCCACAGCAGGTTGGCGATATGCTGAGGAATAAACTGGTTTTTCTGTGCGTTCAAGTGGGGCAACAGCGCGACAACGGCCTCGTTGAAATCTGGTGTCCGCTCCAGCCCGTTGTCCACCAGTTTCACCATGGCCCACAGCAGGTTGGCGATACCCTGTGGTTTAAAGTTAGCTTTCTGTGCGTTCACGTGGGACAACAGCGCGGCCAAGGCCCTTTTGAGCTCTGGTGTCGGCCCCAGCCCGTTGTCCACCAGTTTCGCCATGGCCCATAGCAGGTTGGCGATGTGCTGAGGAATAAATTGGTCTTTCTGTGCGTTCACATGGGGCAACAGGGCAGCCACGGCCTCGTTGAGCTCTGGTGTCTGCTCCTGCCCGTTGTCCACCAGTTTCGCCATGGCCCACAGCAGGTTGGTGATATCCTGAAGTTTTAAGTGAGCTTTCTGTGCGTTCACGAGGGGCAACAGCACGGCCACGGCCTCGTTAAGATCTGGTGTCCGCTCCTGTCCGATGTCCACCAGTTTCGCCATGGCCCACAACAGGTTGGCGATTTCCGGTGGTCTAAAGCAAGCTTTTTGTGTGTTTACGTGGGGCAACAGCGCAGCCACAGCCTCTTTGAGTTCTGGTGTCTGCTCCTGCCCGTTGTCCACCAGTTTCGCCATGGCCCACAGCAGGTTGGCGATAGCCTGAGGAATAAATTGGCCTTTCTGTGCGTTCACGTGGTGCAACAGGGCGGCCACGGCCTCGTTGAGCCCTGGTGTCTGTTCCTGGCCGTTGTCCACCAGTTTCGCTATGGCCCACAGCAGGTTGGCGATTCCCTGTGGTTTAAAGTTCGCTTTTTGTAAGTTCACGTGGGGCAGCAGCACGGCTACGGCCTCGTTGAGCTCTGGCGTCCGCTTCTGCCCGTTGTCCGATAGTTTCGCCATGGCCCACAGCAGGTTGGCAATATTCTGGGTATCAAATTGGTCTTTCTGTGCGTTCACATGGGACAACAGCGAAGCCACGGCCTCGTTGAGCTCTGGCGTCCGCTCCTGCCCGTTGTCCACCAGTTTCGCCATGGCCCACAGCAGGTTGGCGATTCCCTGAGGAATAAATTGTTTTTTCTGTGCATTCACATGGGGCAACAACACGGCCATGGCCTCTTTGAGCTCTGTTGTCCGTTCCTGCCCGTTGTCCACCAGTTTCGCCATGGCCCACAACAGGTTGGTGATTCCCTGGGCATCAATATCCCTGGCTTGAGTTTTCTGGTTGCACTTGAATATTATTGCATCAAGTAGCGTTGACAATAAGGCAGCTTGAGTGAGCTTAACATGCTCATCCCTGGGTTTATGAGGGGTAAAAACACCCGCTGAAGTAAATGAGTGAAGTGTTGTCGTCAGGCTTCGCCAATTCCAGCTCCGTGTTGCTGTGAAATTTTGCAGCAAACGCATCAGCTGGCTTTGTTCAGCTCGATTTAACGGTCTTTGAACAGCGGACGTGTATTTTTTAATTGAACTGGCATATTGCCCGTGATTTCTCCCATTATAGCGATGACCGAAACGATCCGATTGACTTACCAGATCATCCATTATTTCTGGTTTGATGAGGGCATTAAAATCTTGAGCAGAGTTGACTGAACGGCACTGTAGATGTTGAGAAGAGCGTGTGCCAGAAGAATGGTAAAATTCGTTGCGACCCGGTGCAGTGCGAGGGGGATTATTCCATTGTCTGCCTGTGGCATGTCTGTATCGCCCACGCCTTGAAGAAGGGGCACGACCATTCGGTTGGTTGTAACCGTTATCTGATCTTGTGTATTGACCAATGATACCAGCAGAACTTCTATCCATAATTATATTTCATTAATTCATGAAAATATAAAAAACAGACTGCTGTTCTGCTCAGAAGTTCATTTTACAGAAAAGTTTACTTGAGTCATTATGGCAAGAAGGCGATTACTGGCTGTTTGTTTTCTTCCTCTTTGCCGGGTTGGTTTGCTCTTGTAAATGTTCTTCGGCAGTAACGTATGCAGCATCTGTCCACCCTCTTTTAAGTGAAACAGAGTCATGCCCCTGTGGCGGGATGCCTATCCTGATCTTTATTTGATCAATATAGGGTTTCATTAAATCGTTGTTAAAAAGCCGGTTAGCCGGGATTTCAATGACCTCAAATCCTGCTTTTTGCAGCAGTGCGATTTTCAGCAGAGTCGAACCATTCCTGGTGTTGAAATCACCACCCATGTAATGAGAGGGGCCCTGAACTTCAATCACCATGTTGTGATCTGGCAGAAGCAGGTCAACCGGAGGTAATGAGTTCAGACTCTTTTCTTCTTCGATCTTCAGAGATGGAATAGATGATTGGAGTTGATTGCGGAAGTCGGATTGACGTTTTGAAACGATTGTCTGGTAAGGGGGGCGACCGGACACGCTCTGCCAAGCCAACTCGCGGCCATGATCATGATGGATTGATCCTCTTTATTACCTGGCGATGTATTTTCCATGCGAGTAAACAGGTCATCCATGTGCTTTTCAAACACGTTATTTTTAATGGCATTGGAGTCTAGAGCCAACCTGGCACAGCATACCATTACTCCCCAGAGAGACATCGATATCCCTTCCTGAGAAAACTGAAGGTTCTCACTGATTCGATAGACAAGCGATTCGAACGTAGAGGTAGCCACGTTCAGCTCAACGAGTTCACCCAGTTTGGCCGTGGCCCACAGCAGGTTGGCGATATGCTGAGGAATAAATTGGTCTTTCTGTGCGTTCACGAGGGGCAACAGCGCGGTCAAGGCCCTTTTGAACTCTGGCGTCGGCTCCTGCCCGTTGTCCAACAGTTTCGCCATGGCCCACAGCAGGTTGGTGATTGCCTGTGGGTTAAAGTTAGCTTTTTGTAAAATCACGCAGGTCAACAGCGCAGCCACCGCTTCGTTGCACTCTGGTGTCTGTTCGTACCCGTTGTCCACCAGTTTTGCCATGGCCCACAGCAGGTTGGCGATATCCTGGGCATTAAATTGGTCTTTCTGTGCGTTCACGAGGTGCAACAGCGCGGCCACGGCCTCTTTGAACTCTGGTGTCGGTTCCAGCCCGTTGTCCACCAGTTTCGCCATGGCCCACAGCAGGTTGGCGATACCCTGAGGAACAAATTGGTCTTTCTGTGCGTTCACGTGGGGCAACAACACGGCTACGGCCTCGTTGAGCCCCGGTGTTAGTTCCTGCCCGTTGTCCACCAGTTTCGCCATGGCCCACAGCAGATTGGCGATTTCCTGAGCTCCAATATCACTGGCTTCAGGTGTTTGGTTGCACTTGAATATTATTACATCAAGTAGCGTTGATAATAAGGCAGCTTGAGTGAGCTGAACACGCTCATTCATGGGTTTATGAGGGGTAAAAACACCCGCTGAAGTAAATGAGTGAAGTGTTGTCGTCAGGCTTCGCCAATTCCAGCTCCGTGTTACGGTAAATTTTTGCAGCAAACGCATCAGCTGGCTTTGTTCTGTTCGATTTAACGGTCTTTTAGACGCTGACGTGTATTTTTTAATTAAACTGGCATATTGCCCGTGATTTCTCCCATCATAGCGATGACCGAAATGATCCGATTTACTCACCAGATCATCCATTATTTCCTGTTTGATGAGGGCATTAAAATCTTGAACAGGGTTTACTGAACGGCACTGTAGATGTTGAGAAGAGCGTGTGCCAGAAGAATGGTAACATTCATTGCGACCCGGTGCAGTGCGGTGGTGATTATCCCATGGTCTGATTGTGGCATGTCTGTATCGCCCACGCCTTGAAGAAGGGGCAGGGCCATTCGGTTGGTTGTAACTGTTATTTGATCTTGTGTATTGACCACTGATACCAGCAGAACTTCTATCCATAATTATATTTCATTCATTCATGAAAATATGAAAAGCAGACTGCTGTTCTGCTCAGAAGTTCATTGTGCGGAAAAGTTTACTTGAGTCATGATGGGAGGAAGGCAATTACTGACTGTTTGTTTTCTTCCTCTTTGCCGGGCTGGTTTGCTCTTGTGAATGTCCTTCGGCAGTGACGTATGCAGCATCTGTCCACCCTCTTTTAAGTGAAACAGAGTCATGCCCCTGTTGCTGGATGCCTATCCTGAGCTTTATTTGATCAATATATGGTTTCATTAAATCTTTGTTCAAAAGCCGGTTAGCCGGCATTTCAATGACCTCAAATCCTGCTTTTTGCAGCAGTGCGATTTTAAGCAGAGTCGAACCCTTCCTGGTTTTGAAATCACCACCCACGTAATGATATGGTCCCTGAATTTCAATCACAATATTGTGATCCGGCAAAAGCAGGTCAACCGGAGGCAATGAGTTCAGACTCTTTTCTTCTTCAATCTTCAAAGATGGAATAGACGATTGGAGTTGATCGTGGAAGTCGGCCTGGGTTTTTGAGATGGCTGTCTCGTAATTGCGAACGACCGGACAGACTCTGCCAAGCCAACTTGCGGCCATGAACATGATGAATTGATCATCTTCTTTACCTGGCGAGGTATTTTCCAGGCGAGTAAACAGTTCATCCATGTGCTTTTCAAACACATTATTTTTATTGGTATTGGAGTCTAGAGCCAACCTGGCACAGCATACCACTACTCCCCAGAGAGACATCGATATTTCTTCCTGAGAAAACTGCAGGTTCTTATTGATTCGATAGACAAGCGATTCGAACGTAGAGGTAGCCAGGTTCAGCTCAATCAGTTCACCCAGTTTGGCCGTGGCCCACAGCAGGTTGGCAATACCCTGGGCATTGAATTGGTCTTTCTGTGCGTTTACGAGGGGCAACAGCGCGACCACAGCCGCGTTGAGCCCTGGTGTCTGCTCCTGCCCGTTATCCGCCAGTTTCGCCATGGCCCACAACAGGTTGACGATTTCCTGTGGGTTAAAGTTCGCTTTTTGTACGATCACGCAGGGCAACAGCGCGACCACAGCTTCGTTGAGCCCTGATAACTGTTCCTGCCCATTGTCCACCAGTTTCGCCATGGCCCAAAGCAGGTTGGCGATTTCCTGTGGTTTAAAGTTAGCTTTTTGTACGATCACGCAGGTCAACAGCACAACCACGGTTTCGTTGAACTCCGGTGTCTGCTTGTACCTGTTGTCTACCAGTTTCGCCATAGCCCACAGGAGGTTGGCGATATGCTGGGGAATAAATTGGTCTTTCTGTGTATTCACATGGGGCAACAGCGCGGCCATAGCATCTTTGAGTTCTGGTGTTTTCTCCAGCCCGCTGTCCGCCAGCTTCGCCATGGCCCATAGCAGGTTGGTGATTTCCTGTGGTTTAAAGTCAGCTTTCTGTGCGTTCACTTGGGGCAACAGCACGGCCATGACCCCGTTGAGGCCTGGTGTCCGCTCCAGCCCTTTGTCCACCAGTTTCGCTATGGCCCACAGCAGGTTGGCGATATGTTGAGGAATAAACTGGTCTTTCTGTGCGTTCACGCAGGGCAACAGCGCGACCACGGCCTTGTTGAAATCTGGTGTCCGCTCCTGCCCATTGTCCACCAGTTTCGCCATGGCCCACAGCAGGTTGGCGATATGCTGAGGAATAAATTGGTCTTTCTGTGCATTCACCTGGGGCAACATCGCGATCACTGCCTCTTTGAGCCCTGGTGTCTGCTCCTGTCCGTTGTCCACCAGTTTCGCCATGGCCCACAGCAGATTGGCGATCCCCTGTGGTTTAAAGTCAGGTTTCTGTGTGTTCACGTGGGGCAACAGCGCGGCCACGGCCTCATTGATTTCTGATGTTTGCTCCAGCCCTTTGTCCACCAGTTTCGCTATGGCCCACAGCAGGTTGGCTATAGCCTGAGGAACAAATTGATCTTTCTGTACGTTTACGTGGGGCAACAACACGGCCACAGCCTCTTTGAGCCCTGCGGTCCGCTCCTGCCCGTTGTCCACCAGTTTCGCCATGGCCCACAGCAAGTTAGCGATTTCCTGAGTGCCAATCTCACTGCCTTCAGGTTTTTGGTTGCACTTGAATATTATCGCATCCAATAGCGTCGATAATAAGGCAGCCTGTGTGAGCTGAACACGCTCATCCATGGGTTTATGAGGGGTAAAAACACCCGCTGAAGTCAATGAATGCAGTGTTGTCGTCAGGCTTCGCCAATTCCAGCTCCGGCTTGCTGTGAAATTTTGCAGCAAACGCATCAGCTGGCTTTGTTCCCCTCGATTTAACGGTCTTTTAACCGCTAACGTGTATTTTTTAACTGAACTGGCATACAGGCCGTGATCTCTCCCATCATAGCGTTGACCGAAACGATGCGATTTACTCACCAGATCATCCATTATTTCGGGTTTGATGAGGACATTAAAATCTTGAGCAGAGTTGACTGAACGGTGAATTAGATATTGAGAAGGGCGTGTGCCGGAAGAATGGTGAAATTCATTACATCCCGGGGTAGAGCGGGGGTGACTATCCCGCTGTCTGACTGTGGCATGTCTATATTGCCCACGCCCTGAAGAAGGGGCATGGCCATTCGGTTGGTTGTAACCGTTACCTGATCTTGCGTATTGACCACTGATACCAGCAGAACTTCTATCCATAATTATATTTCATTAATTAATGAAAATATAAAAAGCAGACTGCTGTTCTGCCCAGAAGTTCATTTTGCAGAAAAGTTTACTTGAGTCATGATGGGAGGAAGGCGATTACTGGCTGCCTGTTTCTTCCTCTTTGCCGGGTTGCTTCGCTCTGCTAAATGTTCTTCACCAGTCACGTATGCAGCATCTGTCCACCCTCTTTTAAGTGATACAGAGTCATGACCCTGTGGCGGGATGCCTGTCCTGATCTTTATTTGATCAATATAGGGTTTCATTAAATCGTTGTTCAAAAGCTGGTTAGTCGGGATTTCAATGACCTCAAATCCTGCTTTTTGCAGCAGTGCGATTTTCAGCAGAGTCGCACCATTCCTGGTGTTGAAATCACCACCTACGTAATGAGAGGGGCCCTGAACTTCAATCACTATGTTGTGATCTGGCAGAAGCAGGTCAACCGGAGGTAATGAGTTCAGACTCTTTTCTTCTTCGATCTTTAAAGATGGAATAGATGATTGGAGTTGATCGCGAAAGTCGGCTTGGGTTTTTGAAATGTTTGTCTGGTAATGGCGAACGAATAGACAGGCTCTGCCAAGCCAACTTGCAGCCATGGTAATGATGGATTGTTCCTCTTCATTGTTTGGCGATGTATTTTCCAGGCGAGTGAACAGGTCATCCATGTGCTTTTTAAGCACGTTATTTTTATGGGCATTGGAGTCTAGAGCCAATCTGGCACAGCATACCATTACGGCCCAGAGAGACATCGATATATCATGCTGAGATAACTGAGGGTTCTCACTGATTCTACAGACAAGCGATTCGAACGTAGAGGTAGCCAGGTTCAGCTCAATGAGTTCACCCAGTTTGGCCGTGGCCCACAGCAGGTTGGCAATACCCTGGGCATTAAATTGGTCTTTCTGTGCGTTCACGAGGGGCAACAGCGCGACCACAGTCTCGTTGAGCCCTGGTGTTGGCTCCTGCCCGTTGTCCACCAGTTTCGCCATGGCCCACAGCAGGTTGGCGATTTCCTGTGGTTTAAAGTTAGCTTTTTGTACGATTACGCAGGTCAACAGCACAGCCACCGCTTCGTTGAACTCTGGTGTCTGCTCGTGTCCGTTGTCCACCAGTTTCGCCATGGCCCACAGCAGGTTGGCGATTTCCTGTGGGTTAAAGTTAGCTTTTTGTACGATCACGCAGGTTAACAGCGTAGCCACCGCTTCGTTGAACTCTGGTGACTGTTCGTACCCGTTGTCCTCCAGTTTTGCCATGGCCCACAGCAGGTTGGCGATATGCTGGGGAATAAATTGGTCTTTCTGTGCATTCACTTGGGGCAACAGTGCGGCCACAGCATCTTTGAGCTCTGGTGTTTGCTCCAGCCCGCTGTCCACCAGCTTCGCCATGGCCCACAGCAGGTTGGTGATTTCCTGTGGTTTATAGTTAGCTTTCTGTGCGTTCACTTGGGGCAACAGCGCGGCCACGGTCTTTTTGAGCCCTGGTGTTCGCTCCAGCCCTTTGTCCACCAGTTTCGCCATGGCCCACAGCAGGTTGGTGATATGCTGAGGAATAAACTGGTCTTTCTGTACATTCACGTGGGGCAACAGCGCGACCACGGCCTTGTTGAAATCTGGTGTCCGCTCCTGCCCGTCGTCCACCAGTTTCGCCATGGCCCACAGCAGGTTGGTGATTTCCTGTGGTTTAAAGTTCGCTTTCTTTGCGTTCACTTGCGGTAACAACGCGGTCACGGTCTCGTTGAACTCTGGTGTCGATTCCAGCCCGTTGTCCACCAGTTTCGCCATTGCCCATAGCAGGTTGGTGATATGCTGAGGAATAAATTGGTCTTTCTGTGCGTTCATGTGTGGCAACAGCGCGGCCACGGCCTCTTTGAGACTTGGTGTCTGCTCCTGCCCGTTGTCCACCAGTTTCGCCATGGCCCACAGCAGTATGGCGATTTCCTGTGGTGTAAAGTTAGCTTTCTGTACGTTAACCAATAGTGGGTCCACAGCTTCTTTGAGCTCTGGTAACCGCGCCTGCCCGTTGTTCACCAGTTTTGCCATGGCCCACAGCAGGTTGGCGATTTCCTGTGGTTTAAAGTTAGCTTGCTGTGCGTTCACTTGGGGCAACAGTGCGGCTACAGCATCTTTGAGCTCTGCTGTTTGCTTGTAGCCGTTGTCTACCAGTTTTGCCATGGCCCACAGCAGGTTGGCGATATGCTGAGGAATAAATTGGTCTTTGTGGACGTTCACGTGGGGTAATAGCGCCGCCACGGCCTCTTTGAGTTCTGGTGTTCGCTCATGCCCATTGTCTATCAGTTTCGCCATGGCCCACAGCAGGTTGGCGATTTCCTGTGGTTTAAAGTCAGCTTGTTGTGTGCTCACGCGGTGTAACAAAGCGACCACGGCCTCGTTGAACTCTGATGTCCTTTCCTGCCCGTTGTTCACCAGTTTTGCCATGGCCCACAGAAGGTTGGCGATAGCCTGGGTAGCAATATCCCTGGCTGGAAGTTTTTGGTTGCAGTTAAATATTATTGCATCAAGTAGCGTTGACAATAAGCTAGCCTGAGTAAGTTTAACTCGCTCATCCATGGGTTTATGAAGGGTAAAAACACCCGCTGAAGTAAATGAGTGCAGTGTTGTCGTCAGGCTTCGCCAATTCCAGCTCCGGGTTGCGGTAAAATTTTGCAGCAACCGCACCAGCTGGCTTTGTTCTGTTCGATTTAACGGTCTTTTAGCCGCTGACGTGTATTTTTTAATTGAACTGGCATATTGCCCGTGATTTCTCCCATCATAACGATGACCGAAACGATTCGATTTACTCACCAGATCATCCATTATTTCCTGTTTGATGAGGGCATTAAAATCCTGAGCAGAATTTACTGAACGGCACTGTAGATGTTGATAAGAGCGTGTGCCAGAAGACTGATAATATTCATTGCGACCCGGTGCAGTGCGGGGGGGATTATCCCATTGTCTGACTGTGGCATGTCTGTACCGCCCGGGGCTTGAAGAAGGACTATGGCCATTCGGCTGGTTGTAACCGTTATCAGATCTTGTGTATTGATCACTGATACCAGTAGAACTTCTATCCATAATTATATTTCATTAATTCATGAACATATAAAAAGCAGACTGCTGTTCTGCTCAGAAGTTCATTTTGCAGAAAAGTTTACTTGAGTCATGATGGGAGGAAGGCGATTACTGGCTACTTGTTTTCTTCCTCTTTGCCAGGTTGCTTTGCTCTACTAAATGTTCTTCGCCAGTCACGTATGCAGCACCTGCCCGCCTTCTTTTAACTGGTACAGAGCCATGACCCTGTGGCGGGATGCCTGTCCTGATCTTTATTTGATCAATATAGGGTTTGATTAAATCGTTGCTCAAAAGCTGGTTAGCGGGGATTTCAATGACCTCAAATCCTGCTTTTTGCAGCAGTGCGATTTTCAGCAGAGTCGAACTATTCCTGGTGTTGAAATCACCACCTACGTAATGAGAGGGGCCCTGAACTTCAATCACCATGTTGTGATCTGGCAGTAGCAGGTCAACCGGAGGTAATGAGTTCAGACTCTTTTCTTCTTCAATCTTCAAAGATGGAATAGATGATTGGAGTTGATCACGGAAGTCGGCTTGGGTTTTTGAAATGGTTGTCTCGTAATGGGGGACCACCGGACACGCTCTCCCAAGCCAACTTGCGGCCATGGCAATGATGGATTGAACCTCTGCATTTTCTGGGGATGTATTTTCCAGGCGAGTAAACAGGTCATCCATGTGCTTTTCAAGCACGTTATTTTTATTGGCATTGCGAACCAGAGACAACCTGGCACACCAAACCATGACTCCCCAGAGAGACATCAATATATCTTGCTGAGAGAGCTGAGGGTTTTCACTGATTCGGTAGACAAGCGATTCAAACGTGGATGTAACCATGTTCAGCTCAACGAGCTCACCCAGTTTCGCAGTGGCCCACAGCAGGTTGGCAATTTCCTGTGGTTTAAAATTAGCTTTCTGTGCGTTCACGTGGGGCAACAGCGCAGCCACGGCCTCGTTGAACTCTGGCGTCTGCACCTGCCCGTTGTCCACCAGTTTCGCCATGGCCCACAGCAGGTTGGCGATTTCCTGTGGCTTAAAGTTAGCTTTTTGTGCGTACACGTGGGGCAACAGTGCGGCCACAGCCCCTTTGAGCGCTGGTGACCACTCCTGCCTGCTGTCCACCAGTTTCGCCATGGCCCACAGCAGGTTAGCGATTTCCTGTGGCTTAAAGTGAGCTTTTTGTGCGTACATGTGGGGCAACAGTGCGGCCACAGCCCCTTTGAGCGCTGGTGACCACTCCTGCCTGCTGTCCACCAGTTTCGCCATGGCCCACAGCAGGTTA
>NZ_JBLYZG010000098.1:0-11071 GCF_049310245.1 Endozoicomonas sp. ALB115
TGAGGTTGATATTGCCACCGGAGACCATGGCGGATTGTTGCGCTTCACTGCTGGTGCGTTTGGTAGTGCTGCTTTGCTGGCTGGAACCCAGACTGATACTGATGCCCACACCGGTGGCTTCGGCGACACCTTCTGCCGTGGTGGCCTGTGAGGCAGCCATGGCACCATCGTAGGCTTGTTTGGCTGAGAGCGCGGCGGTAGCACCTGCCAATACCTTCAGGCGACTGTTGTCGATGTCTTCACCCAGCTCTTTCATCCGTTCTGCGGTTTGTAAGGCCGTCAGCACTGAGCTGGTGACACTCAGGGTCACACCGGTCTGTTTGAAGCTTTGTTCTTCTACGGTGCTGTTTTTGTTGTGGCCTGCCTCGACGATAATATTTTTAGCATCGACAGAGATATCCCCGGCCGGTGTATTAACGTCACTAGCCGTCTGGCGATATTCATTGCTGGCCACCATGGTTACATTGCCTTCTATGGAACCCACGGTGGAGCCACTTAACGTGGTGGATGTTTGCAGGGTATCGAGAGTTTGCTGCTGTGAACCTATCGTGACGCCAGTGCCGCCGCCACTGAACAGGCCGCTTTTCTTTTTATCTTCAAGGTTCTGTTGTTGCTGGGTGTTTTTTGCGGCTTCAAGAACAATATTGTTTGCCTGAAGGGTGGTGTCGCCGGTGGCAACGGCACTGCTGCCCCGGAAGGCCAGGTTGTTAGCGGCCTGCAAATCCAGAGATTCGGCACTGAGGTTTGAGCCGATTGCCTGATCCTGATTCAGGGTATCCCGGGTGGTTACGGTGGTTTTTGAGAACATACCGTTACTGCCGGTATGCTTGTGCGCCTCATCCACAAAGACGGTGGCTCGGCCCTCTTTGAAGGTGAGGTCATTGCCTGTAGCGATCGAAGCATTGCCGCTACTACTGGTGATATTGGCGGCAGTGGCGGCAAAGTCTCTGCCTGCTGTGATTTCTATATCATTGGTCACATTAACCTGGCTGCCAATCTCACGACTATGGGCGTCTTTTCGCCAGTTGTCGCTGTCCCATACGATGGACATATCAGACGACTCAGTCACTGTACCCAGAGTAATGTCATTATTAGCCGTTAACCGGGTGTCACCATTGTCACTCTCATTACCCAGATAGGAAGCGATCAGGTTCAGATCATTCCCGGCAGAAGCCAGTAGTAGGCCATCACTGTCGCCCGATACGTAGATACTCGCCACCCGACTGATGGAAGTGTTGGAACCCTGTTCGTTACTGCTGGAGCGGAGGGTGCTGACGCTATTGATATCCTGCCCGGCATCCAGCGTCAGGCGTTGTTCTGCAGTGATGGTGCCGCCCAGATTGTTGATGTTGTCTCTGGCGGTCAGGGTGGCTTCACCACCGGCAATACGACCACCGTTGTTATTAATGTTGTCCGCCGTGATCTCTGCGCTGGTTCGCCCGCTGATGGTGCCGCTGTTCAGCAGGTTGTTATTCAGTTCCAGTTTCAGGTTATCAGCGGCCAGCAGTGAGCCTGTAGGCGACAGGTCATTCTCCTGAACCCGCATATAGACTTTAGGCACCAGCACCTGCTGCTGGCTGCCATCCGCCAGAGTGACGGTTTCTTCCACCAACCAGACAATGTCGCTGCTGAGCTGTGAAATCTGGGCATCACTGAGGGCAATACCAGGCCTGAGCTGTACTTCTTCGGCGAAGGTTGCTCCCGATAGCATCAACTGGCGATATTGATCTTCATCACTGGCATAGCCTTCCAGAAAACGCTGGCCGGTCAGCTGTGCCACCTGCTCACGAATCAGTTTCTGTTCGTAAAAGCCATCACCCAGGCGCATTTGAGTGGTGGCCGGGTCGTATTTGGCCTGTTCCAACAGGAAGTCGGAGCTGAGCCACTGTTTGCGGTTGGTGAATTGAGGGTCTGTTTGTACCAGAAAGTTGGCAGCAGGGTTGGGGGAGACGATGAAAAGACTATTATCCGGTAGCAATACAAGTCCACCGCTTGTGGGAGATGTTGCGGTTTCTGTTACCTGATGGTCTCCACGGTCATCCACAGTCGTACCACTGCCCGTAGGTTTTGTGTTGCCTTCATAACGGGTGGGTGAGAGGCTGATATCTTCAATTTTTGTGGCGGGGTTATATCCGGAAACGGACCTGCCCTGATCATCGGTGCCTTTCTGCTTGTCTCGCCAGTAATTGGTAACTTTACCGGAGTCACTGATTAGACGCTGCCCCGGTACATCGGTATTGGTCAGGCTTCCAACGACACCTGTCAGGTCACCACCGGCCTGGATAATACTCAAATCGTTTAAGAGTGTATCCACATTCAGGGTGATAGCACCACTGGCCAGTAATTGACCCGGGTCAGACGATAGAACGACATCTTCCATGACGATGCGCTGGTATTCATACAGGTTGAAGTTGTCTCTGGTGCCAGTGGGCGTGACCAGGTGCAGTACTTCATCACGGTAGGTGGATATCTGATCAGGCGTATAACGTTGTGACTGACCAGAAAGCTGATACTCCTTAATTTGCTCCCGGCTGATCTCTCTTTGTTCGGTACTGAAATGTTCGTTGGTGTTATTCAGGGTAGTTACATTGATCGTAAGGTCGTTCAGGGATTCAATGGTTGCACTTTTGTTATCGATGAGTGTGGCTTTTCCGGTAGAATTGCCACTGCCATCAAGCTCCCCTCCAATGCTTAAATCGCCAAGGCTTAAAATAAGTGCATGTTCGCGGTTGGTGAGGGTATAAGTACCAATATTCATCGACTGTCGTGCAGCAATAACAGCAGAGTGATTGTCTTCTTCACGGTTGATAAGAGTGTGCGTACTCAGCTGAACCTGATCGCCGTAGATTCTACCGGTACCGATATTCTGTAACTGTCGTGAAGAGAGATAAGTGGTGACCCCATCAATCAGACCGTAGTTAATAACTGTACCGGTTGCAGTGATGCGGGTTTCTTGGGCACTGATCTCACCTTGTGCACTATTGGTCAGGTTTTCTGCCGTCAGGTTCAAGCCTGATCCAGCCAGTAGTTGACCCTGGTTGGTCAACAGACCACTGCTGGTGAGTGTGAGATTGCCCGTCGCTTGAATAATGCCGGTTTGAATCAGGTCGGCACCAAGATCCAGTGAGAGATCTCCTTGAGATAGCATACGACCATCACCACTGAAGGTGCCGGTACGGAGGTTAAGGTTCTGGTTGGCAATCAGGGTACCACCGGTATTGGTGAAAGATTGTTGATTGCCGAGGTTGAAAAACGCCCGACTGATCTGAAAGGCGTCAGCTATCGTGAGATCACCGCTGCTGGAAATAAGACCATCACTGTTATCAATAACATGACTCGCCGTGATATCGGTATTTCCAGATGATTGAATACGACCTTGCTGGTTGTTTAATGTTTTCGTGTTGAGGGTAACTTCAGACCCGGAGATCCCCTGATCGCCAGATTGTGTACCGCTATTGTCGATGAGATCGGCCTGAATATTCAGAACATTGCCAGAACGGATTGAACCCATTTGGTTGTTGATACGGGCACTGTCAATGTCCAGGGAGTCGCTGGCATTGATCTCACCAGAAATATTGCTCAGGTCTTTTGAACCTGTGTTAATGCTCAGGGTACCTGCCTGAATTAATCCGTTGTCGTTTAAAAAGTCCCCTGTACTGGCGGTCAACTGCCTGGCCGATTCAATTCGTCCCTGATTGTTGGTGAGCTGGCCAGAGGTGGTCAAGGTCAGGTCACCACTGGTGGATGCTATGGTTCCAGAGTTGTTATTGATTGAGTGGCTGTTCAGGTTTAACTCATTGGTGGCAGCCAGAACCCCATTCTGATTATTAATGGCTCCACTGCTTGAGATAGAGAGCGAGGTATGTGCTGTGATGCTTCCACGGTTGACCAGTTGGCCGTCAGCGGTGAGCTCAACATTGCCTGCACTGGCGCCAATGGTGCCGGCATTGCGCACTCCGACACCATTTTCTGTGGCTTTTAGCGTAATTTTTCCGGCATACATGCCGCCGAGGCTGGCGACGTCAATGGAGTAATCAGGCTTACCCGCGATAGATGACAGACGTTCAATGGTCTGTCGGCGGCTATTAACCCGTTGTGTACCGGTTTGAATAGCGAGATCATTGGCCCAGACGCCCGCATTCACTTTTACGGCCCGGGCAATGAGGTCAGTATAATCGGAAGACCGGTCATTCAGCCCCTGGCCAGTAATTTCTATATTTCCACCAGTCACCCGGTAACCGGACAATTGCCCATTATTGAATTCTGGCGTTCCGGTGGTCAGTGTGGATCGGGTGGCATTAATAAAACCACAACCGTCGCAGGATAACCCCGCCGGGTTGGCAATCACCACTTCTGCCCGTCGACCGGCCACTTCCACAAAGCCATTGAGCAGGCTGGGATTGCTGGAGTTTACTTCATTCAAAATGACACGGGCAGACCCGCCAGCCATTAACGGGTTGCCCTGCACCCAACCGGCCAGCTGGGTTTGCACATTATTATGAGCATTATTGAGAATGGCACCCTTGGCGTTAACATCGAACTGGCTGTACTGGTTCCTGGAAACGCCCTGGCCGCTGGGAGTTTGAATGTTAACCACCGGCACTCCCGCAGCAGATGAGGTGACGATGGGTTGCTGGTTACCCGGAGCATTGCTATCTGCAATAATCTGGGCATGAACTGGGGCGTGCCATAGCATGCTGAGCATGAAAACCAGTGCCCCGGCTTTCAGCTGACCTGCAAACAAAGAGGGAGCAGCGTTACTGGGTGTTGATGAGCGAGTACCTGGTGCTTTGCAACTGCTTTTGGCGAGTTCGCCCACAACCATTAACTGACCACGGGCTTTGTTGAAGATGATTCGGTAGAGGTGCTTGTTCATATCCTTATGCCACGTGTTTTTATAATTTGAAAATTATTGTCCTTAGCGCAGATCACCGATTTTTAAATACCTGCAATTTGCTGGTATGTGTTTTAACGGGTGTAAATCTGACCATTGCCGTGCGTCAGTCAGCGACATATTTCGCCCTCTGAACTCTTTGATGAGCATGCCAGAACGTTCGTGGTTATGGTAAAGGTGTCGCCAGCAATGATTGCCCAGCAGGGTTTTGCTCATGAATTGTGAGTGGCGTTTCAGTTCACTAAATGGAGCAACTACATCCAATATCCACAGCCGTTCTCCACACAACCAGTCTTCAGCAGGCATACGCACCGGGTTTTGGTTGATGTATCGCTGCTCTGCAGCTTCATCAAACAGTGCCCAGGAGAGAAAGAAAACTGGTTTGCCAGCGTCAACGCCCAGTACAAACTGTTGCGTCTTCAATACGGGCAACAGTAAGCGGGGGAGGGTATTCAAGGGCAGGTTCTGGTGTGCTTTGGAGTGCATCCATAACCAGGTAATGGAGCCAAGCACTTCGGCTTCATTGAACGAACAGTGGTTCAGTTGTGGTGCAATGTAAACCAGGCCATCCTTGCTCATGTCAAAGACTCCAGTTCAGGTTAAAGCCAAGCGTCATACCAGGGGTTTCAAAACCATCGGGCTTATCCAATGGCATGCCTGCAAAGGTGTCGTAGGCGATACCAAACAAAGAGCCCCTTAAGCCAAGGACTGTCCCCGCCAGTTGATGACCAAGCAGATTTTCAACTGATGGGCCACTGACTCGGCCATAATCCAGACCTAGATACAGTTCCTGTCGTGTATTGGGCAGGTGCCAGCCCAGGTCATTTCGTATCAGCCATCCCCGCTCTGAAGAGAGTGTGGCTTCACCATCGAAACCCCGCACGGTGTATCGGTTACCGATAGAAAATCGATCCTGTGGTACCAGAGGGGTTTTGTTCCACTGGCCACGGTAACCCAGGGAGTAGCTGAACTGGTGTCCGGAATAGGTGAAGGGAACTTGTAAGCCGGCATTTAAAGTAATCAAGGTAAAACGGGAGGTCCCTTCGTTAAAGGCTTCTTCCGGTGCGGGCATGGTATCAAAGGCACCCGTTCCCCGGCGATAGGCCGCTGAGACATTGAGAACGTTCTGACCAATAAACGCCTGATGCTGAATATCCGCAGCCCATCCTGCGGTGCGGCGGCGTTGAACCAATACTTCGGTGTCGTCTATGTAATTGCTGGAGCGCTTAGTCCATCCTTCAACGCCCAGGGTAAGCTTCTGGGTCGCATCTCGATAGAGCAATCGTGAAAGCTTGGCGCTGCCAGTTTCGCTGTCACCACGGTAGATATAATCGGTTGTGGCACCAGCGACGGTCTGATGATACTCACTCTTGCCGAAAGAAAAACTCAGTGTCCAATACCCCACGGGAATCATGTAATACAGTGAGTAGCCTTCTGTTCCATAGTCTCTTGAATCGCCACCGCCCAGATCATTGGAGAATGAGGCATAGAACAGATCATTCAACAGGAAGGGATTGTCGACAGAGAGAGTGGCAGATCCCTGGTAGCGACCTGTCGCTTCACTGCCGGAATCATCAGCGGAGAGACTGAATCGAAGCGGTTGCCTTTGCTTCCATAAGACGACCAGGTCACTTTCTCCCGGTTGTGCTCCCGGCACAATCTGGATATCCGCTTCTGCAGTGGGCAGGCGTCGTAAGTTCTCCAGGGCTTGTTCAATGTCTCGCAGGTTCAATAAGTCTCCGGGCGATGCTGGGAATGCTGTCCATAGATTGGTGCCGCGCTGGGAAAAATTATCGAAACGGATAGATTTGATGCGGCCTGGCACTATGAATAATTCAAGCTCACCATTATTTAGGTCTTGAGGCTTCGCCAGCACCCGGGTAGTTACATAGCCTTTTTTGATAATGGCATTCTGGATACGTTTCATGATCAGGTTGACGCCCTGGCCACCAAGACAGCGGCCAAGGGCCTCGTCACCCGGCTGATCCGCAGCGGAAAGAGCCCACTGGAACTGATCTGCTTCATCACCGGTTAAACGGATAATGTCGATCATGAAACAGTTGGTTTCTTCAGGTAAGGATTCAGCGACGGCCTGTGGAATTTGCAGGCGAACATCCGGTTCAGGGATTTGTTGTTTACGAATTACCTCTTCACGCTCTTGCTGGCGCTGGATTTCATTGGTGGGGTTAGGAGTATTAGCGTAGCCTGACATTGGTAAAGGAATCATAGCCGACAGAATCAAGAGATGTACTGCTCGATTGCAAACTCGCTTCAACAACTCATCCCTAAAAGACAACGTCAACTCCAGTATGAACTTTTATTTATTTTTGTGATTCGATTCTACATATAATACAAGCGACGTGTAAAGTGGTTGCCGGTTTAATGAGGCACTATTCTAATTAAGGCCTGACCGAGAAAGAAGCGATTGAATTAAGTACTGTGCTTCAGTACAACCTGAGCAAATTTTTGGGTGCCCTTTATTTTCTTGATTACCCGCGTGGTAGTGGTGTTGATAGCTCAGCATGGGATCTGAAAGCCCTGGGTCAGGTGGAAGTCGTGCCTTTTGAAAGGGGGGGGATCTAACAGGTTTCGGGGATAACCGGCATACGGCGATATATCCATTGGGATAGCAGTTTTCGCAATGTAAGTATTTGAAATAGAACCGGTTAAATGAGAGATTAGTTTTAGTTAGCGACTCTGACCAGCTTGTTAATGAAAAATTCAAACGGGGTAGAGCCTGTCAACGATCACGAGATCAAATATAATCACTTTCAGTCAGTAGCCAATTCTACAGTCAACTTTTCTTGATCTGTTCTCTCCGTTCTTCGACCATCCGGTCACCTGCCCGGCGTAAAGTGACCGAGTAGACGGTGAAGACTCTTTTTTTTCTCAAATCGTCCGTGTCAACGTATTCCTCTTCCTCCGCGTTAAAGGTAATGACTGTTTCATTGTCACGGCTGAAGTCCCAGGTTGGCACAGTGTACTCTGCAAGGAGTGGATAAAAGTAGCGTTCTGATTTCAGCATTCTGAAGCCTTCTTCAGGATTGGAGAAATCAAAAAACTGCAGCGCTACACTACTACTGTAACGCGGAAACTGTCCATTGACGGCCAGCGTATTCCCATCGGGACTGGGAATGGCCTGGCCCCAGCAAAAATTAAGCAAATTGAAATGATCGCCCCGTTGTGGGTAATGTATTCCAGTGGATAGATTGACCAGAAGCGTTGAATATACTGACTTACCCGTCAAAACCCAGTCCTGGTTCTTGCACTGAAAGAAATTGTGTACTGGGTTCAAGCCATGCCGAATGAGATCCACCAGGACCTGACCGTCACTGCACCGTGTTATTTTGATGCGGCTGTGGCTTGTTTCCTCCCGATCATCTCTTATGACCGGAAGGTAAAAACCTGACTCCAGTTGATATTTCTGATCCAGCCGCGTTACCGTTGCCAAGGGTAAGTATGAATACAACCGGGAGCGCGCCCTTTGATCGGCTTCATCAAACCTTTTCTGGTTCAGTTCGATCCATCGGGTATCCTTCCAGCATGCGTCGGTGTGCCTGTGGTCGCAGCCTCTATGATCCAGTCCGGTTGCCTCTGACTCAGGGCCTGAGGCCGTGGCATCTGAACCGGTCCCACGAATATTTTTTGCTGCTGTCTGGGCGGGTTGCAGAGATTGGTCTTCGCCTTCACAGCACGTTACTGAAGCAGCATTAGCAGGCACACTCAGGATTTCGGATGCGGGCAGGGGCAATGAATGTGACGGGTTGAGTTGTTGCCTGCAGTCAGCCTCGGACACTGTCGTAATCCGAGAGTCTCCCAGCATTTTGTTGACATCACCACCCTCAGGTAGTTCAAGTCCGGAATCAAGCCATCCGGTTGTCCCGCCGTCAGTGCTGGTGATACGGTGGGGACCAAATCCTGCAGAGCAGGGATTTGCCACCGCGTCAGGTATCGGCTGAGTATTGTTCGGGGTATGACCGCAAAAGTTGGGACTCAGAGGATTAGACATCAATTGTCCTCAATTTTTGATTTATTAAAAGAGATTGAGAATGTCTGGCCAGGCAGCCATCATAGCCAGATCACGAATTGTCCAGTCAAGTTTATGAATCCTGATCTGTCAATGCCTCTGCCGGTGAATATGATGTTTCTGTGGTATAACAATGCCCTGACTTTTACTGAATACCCGGTGTTGAGTTGCCTTGAATATTCTTTGGACATGGAGAGTAACGATGAGGTTGTTCTGAGCCGGACCGGTCAATTTAACGTAAAGTAGGCATGAAGCACTCTCAAAGAGCAAGAACTGCTGACAACAAGGTTGATCGAACCGCACAAAAGCAATGTCCCGTCTGCCATCGTCCTTTTACCTGGCGAAAAAAGTGGGAGCGCTGTTGGGAGGAGGTTCGCTACTGTTCAAGGCGCTGCCGATCTCAACGAAACCGGGTGATGGATGAAAAACAATAAACACTACTCTACCCTAAGGCTGATTCTTGGAGATCAACTCAACGCCCGCCATAGCTGGTTCAGCAAGCAGGATGACGAGTGTATTTATGTGATTGCCGAACTGCTTCAGGGAACCGGTTACGTTAAGCACCATGTACAAAAAATCTGTGGTTTCTTTCTCGCCATGGAACAATTTGCCACGGCATTGCAGAAAGCGGGGCATCAGGTTCTGCATTTGACGCTGGATGAAACCAAAGACTTTGCCGACCTGCCATCATTGATTCTTCACCTGTGCCAGCAATATGCAGTGACCCGTTTTGAATACCAGAGGCCTGATGAATACCGTTTGCTGGCACAGTTAAGAGATTTTGAACCCGATAAAGCCCTCTTTAAAAAAGAGTGGGATACCGAACACTTTCTGGTTCCGTTTGAGGCGCTTGGCAAACGGTTCAAGCCCGGTAAGCCCGGCAGAATGGAAACGTTCTACCGAAAGATGCGCCAGCAGCATAATGTCCTGATGCATGATGGCCAGCCGGAAGGCGGGCAATGGAATTATGATGCAGATAATCGCTGTAAGCTCAAAGCTGCTGATATTGATGCGATCCCGGAACCCTTAATGTTTGCCAGTTCAACCGCGTCAGTACTGGAGCGGCTGAAACGCCATAAGGTACAGAGCTTTGGTGATATTAGCACTCATCTGCTCTGGCCGATTACACGCCAGCAGTCATTAACATTACTCAATTATTTCTGCACCCATTGCTTGCCGCATTTTGGTCAGTTCCAGGATGCCATGACCGCGAACAGTGACCATCAGTGGAGTCTTTACCATTCCCGGCTCTCCTTTGCCCTGAATACCAAAATGCTCCACCCGAAACAGGTGATCGATAAGGCGATCAGCGCCTGGCGGGAAAACCCTGAAGCGATTTCACTGGCGCAAATAGAAGGCTTTGTCCGTCAGATCCTGGGGTGGCGTGAATATATTCGGGGTGTCTACTGGAGCAATATGCCGGACTACGAGTCCATGAACTACCTGAAAGCGACCAGCGATCTGCCTGATTGGTTCTGGACCGGTCAGACACAAATGAACTGTATGCGCCATGCCATTACTCAGTCATTGCAGTATGCCTATGCGCATCATATTCAGCGGTTGATGATTACCGGCAACTTCTGCCTGCTGGCGGGTATTGATCCTGATCAGGTCGACCAGTGGTACCTGGGCATTTATATCGATGCGATTCAGTGGGTAGAGCTGCCCAATACCCGGGGCATGTCGCAGTATGCCGACGGCGGCATGGTGGCATCAAAACCCTATGCAGGCAGTGGTAATTATGTGCAGAAAATGAGTGACTATTGCCCGGGCTGTGTTTACCAGGTGAAGGAAAAAGAGACAGAAAGCGCCTGCCCTTTAAACAGTCTTTACTGGCATTTTATGGAGAAACACCGGGAGATGTTGCAGAACAATCCCCGGACTGCCCTGGTTTATAAAGGGTGGGACAAAAAGGACTCAGCGGACAGGAATGCCATCCTGAAGCGGGCCCGGTGGTGTATTAATCATCTGAACGCGCTGTAAACATTTGATAGCCCGATGCACTGTACACGACAAAAATCAGGAGTAAGCCAGCAGGATTCACTATCTTGAGTTTTTAAGCACAAAAGACCCACGACTATGGAACCCGCCGACTTACTCATTACGCAGTTTAGAACCTATTTGAAATGGAACAAGTGTCGCCTGAACGT
>NZ_JBLYZG010000099.1:0-10731 GCF_049310245.1 Endozoicomonas sp. ALB115
CTGCAAATAAAAACATACCTGAAATCAGCCGCTGGTGCTTTTTTTTTCAAATTTGTTGATTTCTACCCACAGTTATCCCTGAAGAGCCAAATTATCTGGCCCAACCTCAAGCTTGCTGCCATCAGAAAATAGGATTGCATCAACGTATTTATAGTCAGAACCTTCTTGAGAAAAATGAGATAATACTCGCAGGGTGTCATTTGTACCATTTATGGAGATGACAAGGTCGTCAGCCTCCCGCTGAGTAGTAATATCATTTATTGTTAAATCGCCTAGCATTCGAATTACATCGTAACGCCCCTCTGTGCGATCATAATTATTGATACGGTCTTCACCATAACCCAGCCCAAAACGATACTCGTCGTTACCATTTCCCCCAATTAATAAATCGTTTCCAGCTCGACCATCAAGAACATCATTACCATTCATGCCTTCTATCTGATCATTGGTTTCAAGACCAATTAACTCATTGTCATTAGCATTCCCT
Source organism: Endozoicomonas sp. ALB115 (assembly GCF_049310245.1). NCBI lineage: Bacteria > Pseudomonadati > Pseudomonadota > Gammaproteobacteria > Oceanospirillales > Endozoicomonadaceae > Endozoicomonas > Endozoicomonas sp. ALB115. The sequence continues at coordinate 488 of NZ_JBLYZG010000099.1, forward strand.
CTTATCTCATCGGAATATAAACGGAAAATATCACTGTTACCATCGAGTAACCTATCACCATAACTAAACGAACTATTAACTATCTCAGTTACTAACGCCGCTGCTTCAGCACTGAAATTACCCGCTTCATCTGACTGATTGAAACGATATACAGCCGTTCTTAGATTATCGAGATTACGAGCATCATATACATTCACTCCCCTCACTGCTTGAATAAAATCTTGCAGCAAATCAGGAGCAGAAGAAGGGTGGTCTTCAGCATATTGATAAAAGTCATCCACGACATTTGTGAAATCCCCCAACCAAACACCAGATCCAGATTCTTCTGACCAACTTACTTCTTTAAAGAAAGGATTCAAATAGCTATCAGCTGCCATTTGATAAAAAATGCTATCAACTAAACTGGCAAAAATTTCATTGTACATTCTGGCATACTGCCAGCCACCTCCGACTGCATCAGGAACTTCATAACCATAAAATGATTCGAGTGCACCAACCTTACGGGTATCCATCGGTGCTCTACCGTGGCGTTGATATCCTCCTGTTTGACCAGTCCAGGCAAAGATAATAGGTTCCATAAGAGCCTGTCTCTGGCCTCTAGTATCGGCAGTCACAAACTGTTCAACCAGCTTTTTCAACTCTCCGCTTTCATCTCTGGCCATCGCCTGATGTAAAGAGTGAGTCGTACCAAAACCTTTTGCATCTGGAAGTAAAAGTGCAACATCAAATGGAACATCAACCAGAATTTCTTTGGTATCAGTAGGGTTTCGATCAAACCAGATATCATTCATGGCCAGAACTTTACCGTCATCTGCCGTATAGTTACCGACTTGCCGGTGTTCGTTGCGAGCGTCATCTGTAAATGATTGGCTGCTATAATTAGTAGACAGTGATTCAACCCCAGCCTCTTCTAAAGTCAGTAACTCACCTTTGTCTGTGATGCCATTCTGATTAAGGTCACGGAAGACTCGAAGATCCGAGAAACGTTCATCACTGGCATTAACCAGTCCATCGCCATTTGAGTCCAGTTCAGCCAGTGCGGCAAAGCCATTGGCTGCCTGGCTGCCATCGGAAAGCAAAGTGGAGTTACCAAACAGCTCCTGGCCATCATTGATCAGGCCATCACCATTACGATCCAGCGCCAGTAATCCATCATCAGCCCCAATAAAACCGGAACGCTCCTTGAAGCCATCACCGTCGTGGTCAAAATAAATACCTGACGACTGACCGACAGTTTCCAATCCGTCGCCATCAAGATCGAGAGCCAAAGGAGAAGCTGGAGTTGGACCAGGGGCTTCTGGTGGGGGAGGAGGGGGGATGTCTTCCGATTCTCCATTCGGGGGATAGGGCTTGCCATCCATGGTATATCTATTTCCATTAAGATCGGTAATTACAATAGTACCATTTGGCAAGATTTCGCCTGTGCCAATAATGTTTTTTTGCGGCCCAGTAGGGTCAAGTGGATTTTCAGGTCTGTCCTCAGAATAATCGTACTCCATTAGAAGGCCTTCGGGCGTTAACCAATATTGTTTATTGCCTTCTATCCTGAGCAGTAAGTTTGAATCAGGGGTAGTGCTATCTCCAGGGCCTTCACCTGGATCTGTACCTTCTCCTGGGCCTGTACCTTCTCCTGGGCCTGTACCTTCTCCTGGGCCTGTACCTTCTCCTGGGCCTGTACCTTCTCCTGGATCTGTACCTTCTCCTGGGCCTGTACCTTCTCCTGGACCTGTACCTTCTCCTGGGCCTGTACCTTCTCCTGGGCCTGTACCTTCTCCTGGACCTGTACCTTCTTCTGGATTCGTTCCACCCCCTGGGCCTGTCCCTACAGTTTCATCTTGCTCTTCTTCAATCGTGGAAAGCACAATACCCAACTGACCCGGATCAAAGTTCTCTATCGTCAAGGAGCCATTGACAACCAGATTTGATCCATCGAGAACATAGGTATGCCCTCCACCATAAAAAACATTTTCTGGTGAGTCTTTTTGTCGGGTTCCACCAAAAAGAGTCTTGCCATTAAAATTGACAACCCCATTACCATCAGAGTCGTTTATGACATCATTATCTCTGACAACATAAGTATCAAACCCCTGGCCACCTTCCAGAATATCCCGGTCATTATCATTTCCACCGTCGAGGTAGTCGTTACCAATGTCGTCCGTCAGAACATCTTGTCCCTCAAGACCACGTAGGGAATTATTACCACTACCACCAATGATAATATTATCAAGTTCGTTTCCTACACCTGTCGTATCAGACGCACCTGTTAACTCCAGATCTTCCACATAGTCTTGTAGAGTGTGGCTTACCGATGCTTTTACAAGGTCATCTCCACCATTTTGCCCATTACCAATTTCAACAGTCAGGTCATCAAAATTGTCTACATGGTATACATCATCGCCACCCAGACCGAGCATGGTGTCAGCGCCCTGACCACCATTTAGCTCATCTTCACCATAGCTGCCAACAAGAAAGTCATCCTCAGCTCCTGAAATGATATTGCTACCATCTTCACCCGCAATAACCACTGCTGAGCCATCACCAGAGACATCAATAGTCACTGTACCTGTCGAAGAATAGACTGCTAGAGTTTTGGCCTTTTTAATATGACTCTCAATATCTCCTATTCTACCTTCTACAAGGTTTAATTCAGGCCTTTCTTTCAAACCCTCTGTAATAAAACTGACAAATTGTGACTGCTGATCGAATTCATCTTCTTCAGGAATTTTAGACAGATCAAATTTTAAGTTACCGCCTTGATTTATTAAAAAACCATCGATATCTTTTTGAGTTAAACTTTCATTAAAGTAATAGAATTCAAAAACAACTTTAGTCAGTGAGTTATCCAAGCTGCTTAGATAAGCAGTATCTGGAATTTTTCTTACCAGCTCAATTTGTTCTGAAAAAGAATTCAGAACACTGACTGAACTATCATGTAAGTCATTATTAATAAGCTTATTTAAAAAGTCTTTTGACCCACCATCCTCTGTAGTGTTTCTTGCATAGAGATCCTTATCAAAAATCATATTAAGAACTTCAGGATTGTTGTAGAGCATCTGCTCAAATTTTGATGAGCGTTCAGCCGCAAGAAGCAAGCTCATTGAGTGCAGAGTGTAACCATCTATTCCATTCAGGTTTGACTCTTCAGCGACAACATTGAGTTCTTTTTTATCACCTGTAATGACAGGCATACTCTCATTAACCAGTAAATCATCAATAAACTCACCCTTGACTACTACTGAGCTAACATTTTGCTCCCTATCATAAAACAAACCATCCTGATAATTTTCCCGGTAGTGTTCTTCAAAAGTGCCATCACCATTAAACTCTGAATAGGCTGTATTTAAATGCTCCCAATATTCATTGTATGCAGGGTCACTACTGATGTAACCAGAATTTACCATATACTCATGAAGTTGAAGCATAGCCTGCTGGGAGTAAGCAGAATTTTCAAAGTTCGCAGGATCAAAAACCTGTGCAGGCTTATCAAACAGTACAGCCATCAAAGACGCCAGACCACCACCCAATGAGTGGCCGGTAAACGAGATATTTGCGTTCGGGTATTTTACCTTGGTTGCAAAATACAAATCAACGGCCTGCTCTAGCTGCTGACTATAAGCTCCCGTTGCCAGTGGCGCATTTGCAACAATCGTATCATTGAGAACATTATCGGTACCCGAGAAGGCAATAACAACTTTCGTTCCATTCGTATAAACAGCTCCGGTGAAATCGCTTTCTTCATCAATTACCCTTTTCCCATCCATTTGCCAGCCATCTTGCAAAACAATGGTATTCGACTCATTTGTTTTATATACATGCAAAGCAAGTTGTGCATAAACGCTAGTTTCTATTGTCATTATTTCACTTCCTTGTTAATAGTATTTCATGGGTTACTGCTTATAATTCACAACCACCTCGTGAATACGGCTTATCGGTGACACACCGATAATGTGGTGCACCTCTAGGCCTTTTTAACCATCGTTCCTTTTTCTTTTTCATAGACAGGTTTCTTTCACCACTGTATCTGACTCTCACCAACATATTGGGTGATGTTCTCTGTTCGATATATTTCATGGATATAGGATAAGGAATCCATTCGCCCAGTTCATAACGGAATTCTATGTACTTATATTTTGGATCGGGTAGGCCAAGCAGAGTCGCTCTTCTAGGGCCATCCGTCGTATACCAGGTAGCAATCACAAACCACTGACCAGATTCTGGATTTTTGTCAAAAACAACAGGTAAGAAGCTGGAACTCCACTCTTTTGGCTTATCAGATATATCATCATCTATGATACTCAAGGTCATATTCTTGACCTCTATAAATCCAGTTCCTGCAATTTGCCCCCCTTTTTTTAAATAGGCAGCCCTTTTTACCCACACCACTTCACCAGTTGACAAAGCCACTTCTTCCTTCCATGAAAAATGATTCTCACCATCCCAGTCGACATACCAGTAAACCGCTAATATCATTAAGACGAAGAAGGAAAACACTTTATGTTTTTTAATAAAAAGCCAAAGCTTTTTACTCAACCCAGAAAAAATTTCATCATTCCATTTCATTTCATCCTCTCAAAGCTAGCGCTCCCTGATACTCTCGTGCTTAAACCTCAAAAGCGGACTCAAAAAATACTCAATCAAACGACGCTGCCCAGTTTTAATTTCCACAGCCACACTCATACCCGGCGATAAATTCACTTTCCGGTTTTCCACCTGCATCCAGTCTTTTTCAATCTGGACATTAGCCATATATCTAAAACCCAGTTTTTCATCGGGCACAGCATCGTTGGACACATTCATTAACTCCCCACCAATCAGGCCATACTTGGTAAAGTTAAAGGTATCGATTTTCACTTCTGCTTTCAGGCCTTCCTGAACAAAACCAATGTCCTTATTCAGTACCCAGGCTTCCACTTCCATCTTTGCTTCTTTAGGGACGATCTGCATCAAGGCTTGTGCCGGTTGAACCACGCCGCCGATAGTATGAATCTGTAACTGTTGTACGGTGCCGTCTATGGGGGATGTGATGAGCTGCTGTTCATGGAGTTCTTGTGCCTTAATGCTTTCCTGCTCAAGGCTGGTGAGTTGCAGTCGAAGCTCTTCCTGCTGGCCCAGGCTTTCCCGCCGTTTTTGAGCGTGAAGACTGAGCAGCTGGTTCTGAACTTCTTCCTGCTCGGCAATCAATTGCTGTACTGCCGCTTTTTGTGCCTTGATATCTTCTTCCAGCTCTATACGTTGCTGTTCCAGTTCAAGGTATTGCACTTTTGATCCGTAGTTCTTTTTATACAGGCCTTCCAGCGCCTGAGTGCGCTCTTCAATAATAGGCAGGACTCGTTGCAGTTTGGTGACAATGGCTTCTATTGTTCGCTGTTCTGCCTTTTTGCTCTTGAGCTGGCTTTTCAGTGTTTCGGATGCTGATACATAGTCTTCTATTTGCTGCTGTAAGAGCTGTTCTTCAAACTCAACATTGATGTCGCTTTCTTCCTGCTTGAGATAAGTATCCAGTTTCAGTTGTGCTGGTTTCGAATAATTATCGATATCAAGATAATCAATAAAAGCTTCCTGCCTGGCCAGTTGTAATGAAAAAGCAGAGATCTGTTTACTTAACCTGACCAGCTCGGCTTCAGTCACAACACCTACCAGTGAAATCAGAGGGGCACCCACCTCAACATCATCGCCTTCGCGAACATGAATGTTCTGAACTTCACCGATCACCATAGGCTGAATGGTTTTTACCCGCTCACCGGGGACTATTTTTCCCTGAGCCGTGGCGACAATATCGATCTTGCCAAAACACGCCCAGACGACAGCAATAGTGAATAGCAGAACAATGACCTTTACGATGACTCTGCTGGCCGGATTGGCTGGAGTTTCTTCCACTTCCAGTGCAGCGGGCAAAAACTGACGACGGGTGCTGTGTAATGCCTCAGTGTTTTCCGTTTTGGATAACAGGGCTTTGGTAGCATGATCAAAGAACGATTTAACCATTACACAGCCTCCCTCAGCCCATGCTGATGAGCATTCAGGCGGGCATAATGACCACCTTGTTTGACCAGCTGATCGTGAGGCCCCTCCTCAACAATTCTCCCTTTGTCCATTGTGATAATGCGATCAGCATCACGCACAGTAGAAAGTCGGTGAGCGATGATAAACACCGTACGCCCCTGACTGATTCGCTTCATATTCTGCTGGATGATATGTTCTGACTCATAATCCAGCGCACTGGTGGCTTCATCGAATATCAGAATTCTCGGATTGGTCAGGAGTGCTCTGGCAATAGCAATACGTTGCTTTTGACCACCAGACAGAGAACTGCCTTGTTCACCTACCTGTGTATCATAACCTTCAGGCAACTCCAGAATAAAGTCATGAGCGCCTGACAGTTTTGCTGCAGCCATCACACGTTCTATTGAGGCTCCCGGTTCAGCCAGAGCAATATTGTCTCGAACTGATCGGTTGAAGAGAAAGTTTTCCTGAAGCACAACGCCTACCTGCCTTCGTAACCAGGCAGGTTCAACCAGAGCCAAATCAACACCATCGACCAATACACGACCAGACTCTGGTACATACAAACGTTGCACCAGTTTTGTCAGCGTACTTTTTCCTGAGCCGGATCGACCAACAATGCCAATCACCTCTCCTGGCTTTACTTCAAGCGATACACCATGGAGTACTGCTGGACGATCCGGCTGATATCGAAAGGTGACGTGTTCAAATTCAACGAAACCCTTTAATGCAGGCAGCGTTGTTCGGTTTGGATCGTGTCCCGGCTCTGTGGGTGTATTCAGAACATCCCCCAAACGCTGAACCGAAATCCCCGCCTGCTGAAAGTCCTGCCACAGCTGAACCAGCTTCAAAATAGGTGCGCTTACGCGACCGGCAATCATATTAAAGGCGATCAACATACCGACGGAAAGGTCACCATTAATAACCAGCGTGGCTCCCACCCAAAGAATCAGTACCGTCACCACTTTATTGATGAGCCCTGCCGTCTGGCTGGCAATATTGCCCAGATTCATGGATCTGAAAGAAGCGGAAACATAAGCCGCCAGCTGATCTTCCCAATGTCTCTGCATCTGGGGTTCAACCGCTGTGCTTTTAATGGTTTCTATACCAGTGACGGATTCCACCAGAAAGGACTGGTTTTCAGCACCGCGTTTGAACTTCTCATTTAAGCGAGCCCGAAGAATAGGCGTTACTATTAACGAGAGAATAATATAGAAGGGAATCGAACCTAACACGATCCACGTCAGCGTCGGGCTGTAGAAATACATGACGACAAAGAAAATGACCGTGAACAATAAATCAATACAAAGCGTCAGGGCTGAGCCGGTAATAAATTCACGAATGGTATCCAGCTCACGAACACGGGCAACGGTATCACCGACACGGCGAGCCTGAAAAAAAGCAACGGGTAGACGCAATAGGTGACTGAAGAGCCTGGAACCAAGAACCACATCGACCCTGTTGGTAGTATGGCTGAATACATAATTCCGCAAGCCATTCAGCACAACATCAAAAATCGACAGAACCAGCAACCCGAAGGCGAGTACGTCAAGTGTCGTTAAAGCCTGATTAACCAGAACTTTATCTATGATGACCTGAAAGAAAAGTGGGGTAATCAGTGCAAAGAGCTGGATAAAAAACGACGCCAGCAGTACTTCATAGAGCATTTTTTTATGCTTGAGTATGGCGGGAATAAACCAGCTGAAATCAAATTTTGAAAGACTGTCCGGCAGCAGGGAACGTTTGGTAAAAAGAAATAATTCACCAGAAAAAATAGTTTGAAAGTCATCCAGCTCCAATGCCTCAGGCTGGCAACTCGTAGGCTTCTGAATCAGAATCTTGTCATCATTACAACGGGCAACAATGAAATAGCTACCATCCTTATCAAGTGCGATAGCAGGTAATGGCAACTCTTGCAGTTTCTCCGGGGCAACCTGAGTTCTTCTGACTTTCAGCTTAAGATGTTTGGAGATACGGAGAAGATCAACAGGATCAACCACACCTTCAGTGTAGCCTATTAAATGCTTGACCTGTTCTGGTTGAGCTGCCAGCCCGTGAAAACGAGCCATCATCACCAGGCAGGTGATCGCAGAGTCCGAAGTTCCTACTGCAGACATCAAGAATTCCTGTTCATTATTTGATAAATCAGCCGGTGTCCATGGCCGAGCAGATGAAAGGTAATGCTTTATCCTGCATATCTGCGTTGTCATTTTTAATATGAAAAGTATTTAATAGTCAAGTGACGTTTTTTACAAAATTTGGTTTTGGTTTATGATTATTTTTACGAAATCCAAAGCTGTTATCCCACATTGTTTTGCAGGAAGTAGATGGGGGACATTAGTCCCTTTGGCTGGCAACCACCGATAAAGTGTTGGAATAGAAACACCGAGATTTTCGGCAACCTCCTTTGCAGGAAGGCCGTTCGACAGAAGTTTTTTTGCAGCATCTATTTTAGAGTCTGTCATCTGCCGTTTTCTCCCGCCAACTCTACCACGTTGCTTGGCAATTTCTAAACCTGCTCGAGTTCGCTCCACAATCAGTTCCCGTTCCATCTGGGCAAGGCTTGCCATGACGTGAAAGAAGAATCGACCTGCAGTTGTTGAAGTATCAATATTGTCGGTAAGACTCACAAAGTGACAATCCTGCTGTTCAAGCTCATTGATCAAAGTGATTAGATTTGTGGCACTTCTCCCAAGGCGATCCAGCTTCCAGACAATCAAGGTATCACCATCCCGTAACACTTCAAATGCGAGCTTCAATCCTTCACGGTTACTTTGTGTTCCGCTGACTTTATCTTCGTATATTTTGTTACAACCAGCTGCTAGCTAATAGTGCTTCACGCTGCAGTGATAAATCCTGATCTTTTGTAGATACTCTTGCATAGCCGATTTTCATATCAGCCTCCCTTGATCATCTCAGCAAAACCTGACCACTGTTCAACCCTGAAAGCTCTGATATCTCTAACAGATGCGGGAAACCAGGAAAGAGATTTCAGGGCTGTGATCGCACGGAAGAGGTTAGCCATGTCCTCATCGTCTGTCACATAAAGACTACCCTGAACTCTCCTGAATCCAAGACTGGAAAGGGTAGAACCAATCTCAATATAAGCCTGTGGCACAACCTTTCGGTTGATTCTTTTCTGTCTGCAACAATTAAGTCAAAAGCAATAGCGAGCATCAGTGAGCAACCGGATCGTTTTTGATATTTGAGTATCTGTATTCAGTTTCTTCTCCCGACTCAGGGATCTGAATCAGGACAATCCAGTCATCCTGGTCAACCGGCTGATAGGTTCAAGAATTTTATACGCAGGTCCCAGTTTGCCAAACTGCCGATATTGACCGATGAGTTTAGGTTCAGGGAATCGATCCCCGATGAAATAGACTGGATCAATGGTCAGGTAAAAAAGCCTCTGCATCGCCAAGTACTTTTGACCATGCTGAAGATGTTTCAGCATTTGGGCTATCACACAGGTTTTGATGACCTACCTGATGGATACATTCAATATTACGGCAAGATAACAAAGAGTCGGAGTTCTGGTGAAGAAGTCAGAAAACACAGGGACTCTTCCGTAAGAAGTATTTATCTGAGCCTGCTGAGAGATCGCTTCAAAGTAAAACCCGCTGGCAGGAATATCATCATACAGCGGGCCTATGAGTCAGCAAAAAGCAAACACCACCTGGCGGATATCATCAATGAAGTTCTCGAAAATCTGATTAAGGACTCTTATGAGCTTCCTACCTTTGATGCACTTGCTCGGGTCGCAAGTGACCAGCGCCGAAGGGTCAATAAAGAACTCTACAGCAATTACCTCGATTCTCTTGATGAAAAGTCCAAACTGGTTCTCTCATCATTACTGGATGAAGAATCATGGGAAAAGCTGAAAAAAGAACCTGGAAAGCTGACGACAAAAAACACAACCAATACGCTGGGTGTGTTGAGCTGGCTTCGCAAGCAGCAGGCAGGTCTACCCAACTTGCCGGATATCACACCTGACAAATACCGGGACTTGCAGTTGGAAGCCCGCGCTCTGGATCGTTCGGAAATGGCACGATTGAGAAAGGGTAAGCAAGAGCTGCTGTTGACGATCCTACTCCGTTACCGACTTTCCCGCACCCTTGATGATGCGGCTGATTTACTGATCAAACTGATGCGGCGTATGCACACTCGGGCAGACAAGAAGCTGAAGGAATGGCTGAAAAATAAAACGAAACAGCAGGAGCAGCTTATCGGGCAGCTGAAGG
>NZ_JBLYZG010000100.1:0-10569 GCF_049310245.1 Endozoicomonas sp. ALB115
AGGACCTACAGATGTGCGGAAATCGCGTTATATCATGCGCTTGGCAAGTTACCTGAACCGGAAATGACCCACAGATTTTACTGACGAGGCTTATTTATAGCTGAAATTGTTCAAGAAAACGCTCAGGGGTGAGGTTTCTGGGAATGTAGCCCTGGCCGTTAGTTTTGGGTGTCATTATGCATATGACTGCATTTTGAGAGTCTCTGTTATAGCTAACGTGAATGGGCTTGTCGTGTCCATAAAAATAGAGCCTGTCAAAGGGGAGCTGTTTCACGATCCAGGTGGTTACCTCCAGTGATGAGGTGTCCGGCACATGAAAATCACAGGCGGATCCTCCCCGGGAGCAGATGATGTCTCCCTTCCTGTTTTTTTCAAAGCAGCTGTGCTGATCCAGTTTGGGATATATAGAGGGCAGCACGCCCTGCTCTTTGGCCAGTTTTTTTCTTGCCGTCGCCAATGTGGGGGAGCAAAAGCCGTATGTGATTTCCAGGGCACCAAACTGCTCATAAACCGGATCGAGTATATAGGTCGCTAAATCGACAAGTGCCTGCCAGCTCTCGTCAGCCAGTGGCAGGTTATCAATAGACGATGATTGCCAAGTTTCACCGCACTCGATCAGCTGCCGGTAGGTGAAGTGTTTGCTGCAAGGTTGGTTCAGCTGGGGCATGGTGAAACCCGTTGTTTGTTTTGATCAGAATAAGGAATTGGTCTGGTGAAATTCAATCCCGAATGAAATAAGCTGCGCATGGAATCATCCTTGTTAATAAAATCTGAGAGATTCGATGTATATCTTCCCTGAAACTGAAAAAAAGCTGAAAGCCAGAATTTCCAGCTATCGATCGGCGCTCAACAAAGAGAAAAAAGAGTATCACTTCATCAGTGATGGCAGTGGTAAACGATATGTTCTGTTCAGTCTGTACCTGGTCCTGAACGATTTGAAAAAGTCAGAGAGTTACTTTAACTGGTACCAGGAGGAGTTTCCTGATGATGCGGGTGAACCGATCCAGAAATTGTGCTGGTCTCTGGGCCTGCTGAGAATGAACAAACCGGTGGAAGCACGCTACAGGCTGGCGGATCTGATGCTGGCAAATCTTTATCTGATCCCTTACGTGCTGGGCCAGCCCCTCGAGCAGGAATATGATATCTGGCATGCATCCAACTTCCACAATCTGGATTATATTTATGACTTGCCAGAAGAGGTCAATAACGCGATTACGGATAACGAGCGGGAGTGGATGGGTGAGGCGTATGGCTCACTTGAGTTTCGCCGTATCAGAAAACGATACATCGAAATTTACCATGAGTTGTTAACTACTAAAGAGCTTGCTGAGCGAACAATATTGCTCAACGAGTCTCGTGGTTTATTGGTGAAATAAGCTGAGAGGTACAAATGGGGCATTACTGTAGGATTTGTGCCTGTAGCAAGCCAAATGAACAGTTTTCTGGCAAAGGGCATAAGAATCATATCTGCAAAGAGTGCTCTAAGAAACCCAAAGAGGAAAGATGTGCAATTGATCAGGAAAATGAAATATCTGGTTTTATGCTTCAGTCAACTATTTCCAGGAAGAATATAGCGCGTTTGCATAAACTGAAACTGTCGGCTAACCAGCGTGTTGCCGAGCTGGCTGCCATTACTTTAGCTGTTGCACTGGTTAAACCACACAAAAAGCGCAGGCTGAAGGTGTTGGCCAAAGAGCATAGAGAGCTGTTTATTAAAGTCAGTGAGTCTGGTCTTATACCAATTCCGCCTTCTAAATATGAGATCGAGCAAGTCATTTTGGACAGCTGGGCAAGGCGGAATAACGAGTAATAGCAGGGCTATTGCGAGGAATTCCAACGAAGATCCAGCTGTTCAAAATGGCTGCGCAGTTCATATTTAGAAGGTGGAATTGGTATTATTTATGCCCACCATTACTGATCATCCAGCAAGCTACCGGGTTTGGAAACACCAATTTATTTTGCTTCCCTGATGCTGGTTCAGCCGGGATATCGCAGAGGAATTTAAATTGACATCAGTGACTCGCAAGCAGCGCCGCCAACAGGAGCGGGAGCGGAAAAAGTTGTTTAAAAAGCTTAACAGGATATCCAGCAACGCTATCGATAAGATAAGGAATAATTGCGTTGCCGATACCTCGGAAAACCTGGGGCTTTCCCGTATGTCCGATCATATTTCAGACTTTTCCGAGCCCCTTTATGATTCCAGCTGGGATCAGGACGGCATTGAGGATATTTATGAGCTGGTCTGTTGTTGCTGGAATATAGGCACATGTTCGAAAGAGTTCGAGGATTTTTTATGGGGTATTTTGATTGAGAGGAAACTGGACGAGTGCGTTAATGACCCCTATGGCATACTCGCCAGCAAGCTCTCTGGCATTATTGACCAAAGGCGCTTGAGGTTTGCTGAAGATCGTCGTTTTATCATGGATTTTCGCCTGGAGTTTACTGAAGACAATTGCATGAATCTGCAAATAGTCAGCATGCCGATAGCTCAAAACGAATTTCTGGCAATGCAGGCAGCCAGGGTGATGGCTATGGAAGATGAAACTTTGGGCGCATAAAATTCCCGGGGTTTCGGACTTCAAGCTTTAACCGTGACGATTTTCGCCCGGCTTGTCGTGTAGCCCTGGCTGAGCGACTTCTGATAGGCATCCCTTTTTCTTGAATCCCACTGGTCATGGTCTCTGTATTGTCGTGCTTTTACAGGTTATGAATATGATCCACCATCCCGGGATTTCAGTTCATATGCCCAACGATGCAATGATTGACCCTGGAATCCGGAGTCTTCGTGATCAGTTAAGCAGGCCAGGATAAATTGGGGAAGATAACGGCAGCTCACCGTGATAAGGTGAAACTCAGGTCTATTCTGAAACGGAAGCACCGCAAAAACCTTACTGCCGGTAATGCCTCTTACCGGAAGTAATATGTTGATTGGTATGAGCTTTTTTAAAGTTTGAAGTTTTCATTTATCAAGGATATCCGGTTACTTTGAATTAAATTTTCCGCTCATTAACTTATGCCGTGGAATCCTTACTTTCCCAACGAGGCTTATGGAGCCTGAATCTGGTATCATGCTCCTCAAATGGTTTTGAGGAGTCTCCAAACTCCTCAATGAGGCTTGTGGAGCCTGAATGTGCTATCAAGCTCCTCAAGTGGTTTTGAGGAGTCTCCAAACTCCTCAACGAAGCTTGTGGAGCCTGAATGTGCTATCACGCTCCTCAAGTGGTTTTGAGGAGTCTCCAAACTCCTCAACGAGTTTTGTGGAGCCTGAATCAGAGGTTCCACTCCTCAAAAGGCGTGCGAATTCAGAGCTATCCGCTATGTGCGTTGGAATACACCCTGACCTTCAGTAATTTCTAACAGCTCTGCAAAACAAAGTACCGCAGGACGCCTCCCCGAAGCCGGTTTGATCTCCAATAAAATCCCGGCATCGCGCAGTTGACGGAGTAAAGCCGGTGTGGTTTTGGGATGAATGCCGTACTTTTCTTCAAACTGTTGAATAATATCCGTGGTGCGAAAGATGGGGCGACTAAACAGCGCATCCAGTAAATGAACCGAATACTGGGAGCGGGTAATGTGTTGAATTTGATGCTTCATATGCTCATACAGCCCCATGATGTTTCTCACCCGCGCACTGTTTTCCCTGGCCTGAAGGGTGATTGCTCGCAAAAAGAAAGCAATCCACCCATTCCAGTCTCCTTCTGAAGAGATCGCCTGGAGACGCTGGTAATATTCGTCACGGTGGGCTTCCAGGTATTCGCTCAGGTAGAACATAGGCTCGGAGAGAATTTTTTTCTGGTACAGAAATAGCGGGATCAGGATGCGTCCAATCCGGCCATTACCATCCTTGAATGGATGCAACAGTTCGAATTGCCCGTATACCACGGCGACCTGAAGCAGAAAGTCGCAGTCATCATAATCGATATAACGTTCCCAGGACTCAAGGTGCTCCATTAATCGCAGTGGTGAGGGAGGCACAAATGTCGCCTGTTCCATGGAGCAACCCGCCCGGCCAATCCAGTTCTGATCGTTGCGAAATTCACTGGGAGATTTATTCTGTCCCCGAACGCTGTTGAGCAGTATGCTGTGCAACTCACGAATCAGGCTTAAACGAATGGGATAAGCTTTCAGGTGTTCACTGGCCTGAAACAGGGCAGCGCGGTAGTTTGAAATTTCCTGGATATCCTTGAATTTCTCGCCCTCTTTCTCCAGTCCTGCCTCCTGCTCCAGTACCTCATCAACGGTGGCCTGAGTACCCTCAATCTTGGAAGAGAGTACCGCCTCTTGAGTGGTCAGTGGCGAGAGCATCACCGCAGGGTTTGGTATCCCTTGTAGCAAACCATCGTACCGGGCAAGCTCAGCGTTTGCCTCGCCGACCAGGCTAAACAAGGCTCGAAAGTCAATATTCTCCAGGGGCAGCGTATCTGGCTGATCAGGGGGCATCCTGTTGGTATCCTGAGCCAATATTATGGGTTTGATTGTAGCGCGGCATGGGTGTCTATGATACGGGGTGACGTACGGATACCCGGATAGCATATCTGGCCATATCGATGGATTAAGCGTTCTATAAATTTCAGAACGATTACAGGATTGCCCGCAGGCAAAAATTTGCCTGCCCCTTCTTGTTGGTTACGAGCAGTGCACTGGGTGGATTTTAAAATGCGATTTGTAATGCAAGAAACATGAAGCAAACGCTTCGCAGGTATGAGCGATGATCAGAGAAAATATCTTTCAGTGTTGAAAACTGTCGTTTAGATGACCACTTTCGCTGGGTAACCAGAAGGTATTTTTCATTAAATTTTTTTCTAAAAAAATGGTTGAAATATCGAAAAATAATAAACACTTGCGCAATTTTTCCTAAAACGATTTGAGCTAAGTTGTTGAAATATAAGAGTGGCACGATAGCTTCAGGTGCTGGTGACTGTACGGTCGTGGAAGTTCGAGTCTTCTCCTGGGCACCAATTCTCAAAGATATGTCGTGTAATTCTCGGCAAATCAGGTAAGGCGGGGTGCGCCAACGGACTCGCCGCATTTCTCCATGAACGCATCTTGATGTATTTGAACGGCGGCTTATATCCCAGCTGTTTTAGCCGCCTATGCAGCTTGGCCGGTTTCTTCCACTGTTTCAGCTGTATACATCGCAGTCTGCGCCTGACCCAACTCATGACTCCCTTCAGCGCACTGCGACAATTGGCTATCTTGAAGTAGTTGGCAAACCCTCTCAGCACCGGGTTCAGTTCTTTGATGATCGTCACACGGGCTCATCTGCCACCTCACACCAGTGCTATCCTTGAGTTTCCTCTTGCGATAACAGCCCCCGATGACTCAGGGATTGATGCCAGGCTTCCCCAGTTACTAAACAGATCCCTGCCAGAAATTCCACCCTCAATCACTTGTCGGGACTGACTGAGTATTGGGCGTCGCGCTATTTCGCACGCTTGCCGCTCCCGACCTGCCGAATCAGGTTCGCTTACGCTGTGTACCTCTGACTTCCTATGCTTCCTTCGGACCCAGCCGTTGGCCAGCAACGCCCTTGCCATTCGGATTACCTTCCCCTCAGTCGGGGTGGTTCAGGCTTCTTTCAGCCTGACGGGTTTGCCCGCTTCGCTGGGCAAACAAAAAACCGGACAATTGCCCGGTGATACCTTCTCTCATATCTCTTCCTTTTTGTTATCTTGTACCCTGTACTTTCTGGGTTTTCCGAATATAGATTTTCTTCGCTTCCAGTGTTTTGTGGCCAGATACTAATCCTTCGTGGTGAGACACGCTTTTTGCTTTCAGGTCGTGGAAGTGCCACTTCTCGTTAATCAGTCCTTCATCTACTGTGCAGTTAATCAGTTTCTGCTACTGGCGGGGTTTCGCACCGTGCGATATCGTACTCTGATTTGTCGGGCAAAATTCCTCAAAGGGCAAGAAATTCGGGTTGTCTGGAGCTGTTTTGAGAATGATAAGGGGCTGACTGAAAAAAGAATTTTCATCTCAACCAATACAGAACACGAAGGGCTTGATGTACTTCGGGGTTATGCAAAGCGGTGGCCAGTTGAGCCTATGTTTCACCAGCTCAAACAACCATTTGGCTGTTGTCATCTGTGGCAGCAAAAATTGAGGACACTTCTGCGCTGGATGCATTTGAAAATGGCAGGTTATGCATTATTACAGTTGTTGACCGTCTGCAAAAATCAGTCATGCCTGAAGATTTCCCGGATACCCTGGAGATCTCCGGATACAACAACCGCAGGCATGATGAGAATTTCCCTGTCACGAATTATTCCAAGGTTCCCCATTCGTAAGGGCTGGGATAGATATCATCAAAAATATGAGCTCAATTTCAATGAACTGTCCGGCCAGTTGAAGACAGATAAAGCAGAGGCTGCATAAATACAGCCATTTAGAGAAAAACCGGCAATAAAAGCGAACCTGAAAAAATTGTTTGTTAATGTCGGCTTGTTATTTTATCGAAACCTGGCCAGTCTTTCGTGTCATGCAAAGTCTAAAGTCGAGTTGTGAAAGAGAGGAACTTTTATAAGAAGGCATGGTCTTAAGCTGTAATTCAACAGTTCAATAATTCAATGGATCAAACCAATCAATTTTCTTCATTTGATGCTTATTTTTATTATCTTTGTTCCAGCGCATTAGGTTTAGTAGATCAAGAACAGCAATTTGGGGCTACCGAACAGCTGCCTGTTTATCAAGGCATACCAGTTCAAGTGCTGAACCCTATTCCTATTTACAATAGCGGACCAGATACATATCAAAATAAAGCTGATCATTCTTATTCATTGAATAAATATAGTATTACATCCCTAACAAACCTCGATTCAGAAAACGCTTCTGGAACAGGTATTCAAGAAATACCACAATCCATTCTTGATGAATATGTTCCTTACCAGCCTGATTATGAACCCGTTAATAATCCATTATTACTAACACCAAGTACTCCCTTTCAGCAGCTAATATCGTGGGACGAGCTTGAAATCAGAAAGCAAACAGCAGCGAATCATACAAGCTCAGGTTTACAGTTAACTAATCTTCCTGCCGGAATTCATAGTTCACAAGATTTACAGCCAATTGCTGTCGTTAATAAGTCATGCATGTACCAAGCTACAAGTGATAACCAAACAACCCAGGCAGGAGTTAATGTTGATAGCAGTTCTTCACTTGCCGAGCGCCAAAGGGAGCGCAATAGGGAGCTCCGAAGGGAGCGCTACCAGACAGATCCCGCTTACGCCGAGCGAGAAAGGGGGCGCAAAAGGGAGCGCCAAAGGGAGCGCTACCAGACAGATCCCGCTTACGCCAAGCGCCAAAGGGAGCGCCAAAGGGAGCGCTACCAGACAGATCCCGCTTACGCCGAGCGTCAAAGGGAGCGCAAAAGGCAGCGCTACCAGACAGATCCCGCTTACGCCGAGCGTCAAAGGGAGCTTCGCAAAGATCCCACTTACGCCGAGGGACAAAAGATCTATACAAAGACCTACAAAAGAATCAAAATACAAACCTCCAACAAGGAAGAAGCTAAAGAGCAAGCTGTGATCGCAAGAGAGCGGTATCTTCAGTCAGTCAATTCAGCTAAAAACTCAGGTTATTTACCACTGAGTTCTAATTGTCAGTCATGATGTGACTTGGGCGGGACCCAATGATTATTACTTACAAATCGCCAGCATAAACCTGCCCAAAGATGAACGCTATTCAGGCAGTCTGCCAGGGACAGGCGTATCCGCAGAATGGCGAGACAAGACGACAGAGTTTCGGGTCCCACCCTTGACAGAAGAAGAAGCCAAACTGAAGCAGCTGATCGACCAGGGTTTTGCAGTACTGCGTGACAATAAAACAACAACCGGCTTTGATAAGCCTGAAGCTGATGCCTGCGAAATCTGGCTGGATGCCTGGGAAGTAATCAAAGAACTCTATCACGACAAGACATCTCTGGACATCATTGGCTCCAGGATGGAATTTACCCTGTACTCTTGGGGCTCCGAGATGGATATGGGCCCCGGCCTGCAAAATTGCTTTTACGTCATAAAAAGCTGTTAACCTGTTGAACTGTATAAAGAAAATGTCGCCCCTCTTGTTCGGGTACATGAACCGCCAAATTATTCTATCAGTGTTGCTGGATTGGCCTTGTTGGAAACCAAAGTATCAGAAACAAAAACGATCCGACTCCCTTTCTCCATGCCCTGATATTCATTCTGATAATACTTGTCATGTACCAGCTGACGAAAATGCCATGACCTGTAGTGACTGTTCGGGGATGCTCTATTTTCCCTAACACCAGCCATACTGCCTAAAGTCATATGCTTGCTACAACGATGACCCAGAGATGCAAATTGGTGATTACTGAACTGTCCTGGCAGTCCATCCTGTAAAATATCTTGGCGATCATTACTGCGTGCATACATAACATACACTGACATGGACACCATCAGTTTCAGCAACTCATAATGAGACTGCAATTCCGCATTATCACAACGCTCTGTGTGAAGATATCCTCTTGAAGCAAACCCAGGGAGAATGTCGGCAAGATCCTGATATCGGTTTGCAGACAGAATACGTGGCAAATCTTCTAATTTCACGGATATGCGAGAATATGTTGTTGCCGGATCATGAGCAAACTGAAAATTAAACGTCAGCATTCCCTTGCGGCCAGGAGGCGTTTGTGCTGACTCGGTGCCTTTGCTGCATACCTTGATGAATGGATCAATTTTCTCATTCATCTCATCAGTATTCCGGCACATCGTCACCAGAACTCCAGTTATAGATAGTCCGGCAAACTTATATTCCTTCGGGATCGCCAAAATAAACTGATCATAGGGCAACCGGAAACCTTCAACCGCTGATAAGGAAAACTTTGCCTGTAACAGCATGTTCAGAACGTCAGCATCCTTGGGAAATATCATACGACGCTGACCAATACGCCAGTAATACTCTTCGCAACAAATTCCGAAATCTAATGTGTTAATGAAATCTGGTTCGATGTAGTTTGTATAGTGATGGATATGATCCTCGAAAGACCACGATTTCAGGCGGTTAAGCTTGGCTGTCTTCTTGATGATTTTGTCGCTGGCACGGAGATCAAGGTTAAAACGGTATTGATAATATCCAGGCATTTCACCGCCTATAATGTTCAGAACTATTGTACCGAATGATAAGTGATTTCAGTGACATTCTGAAAGGGATGCTCACAGTACCGAAATTGAAAAATCCAGAGGCCGCACCTGCTTGGTTAGCTCAAGACGATAATCTCCCAGCCTGTTGGCACTCTCTATATAAGGGGACAGGTGCTTCAAATCATCTTCGGTAATTTTGTGCCCTTCTTCTTTCAGCTCCTTCAATACTCTCATCATCACTTCGACGTTATAAAAAATGAGCATGTTTGAATCTGGCTCCAGCCTCTGGCCGGTGTAAATTTAACCGTTTGATGTTCTTGATCCTGGGCATCAGCTTTATTCCCAGTAAATAAGCCAGTCCGAAAACAGCAAGGCTTTGCCCATGTGTATCAGAGTGGACCGTATCGGGCTGAATGTCGGAATCATTCTGCAGAAGGCCGTCCAGAATATAAATTGCCTCATAAACACCACAGGGTATAAAGCGGGAAAAGAGGCAAATGTATTTGTCGCTGAGGTGGTAGTAGGCAATGCCGCCATAGCCACCATACCGAATGTGATACTCGGACAGAAGGTTGTTTTCATACACATCCCATTTTGTACCATCGGCAGACGCTCTTTTGCCGGTTCCCCAGTAGGCAGGTAGCGAAAACTGGTTATAGCCATTGATGACATCCCTGATACATTTGATGAGAGTGTCTTCGGAGCAGTGCTTGAGATTCAGTCGTGCAATTTGTTTGCGGCTGATATTCTGAACTGAGCGGGACAGCTGGACTGGCCCAAGGTTACAGCCGTAACAAAGCAGGTTGAGGACGAAGCGTTCTTCTATATTGTCAATTCTGGATTTATTGCCCGACAGAGGCCGTATATGCTTGCTGAGATTCAACCACTTTTCAGTTTCAGACAGCACATCCAGAATATTTTTAGGCGGCATACGCTCTTTGATCAGGGATGCGAGAGCCTCTTGCTCAGGTGTTGGTTTCTCTGCCTTGATCGGAGTAATGCATAGCTTTTTATTGATAATCTGCACTTCAGTGTTTTCTGGAAACTGCTCATCAGCCTTTTTGCAAACAGCGTGAAGTCTGGCTTTGAGCTGACTGCAAAAGTCACCACCATCGGAGGGATAGCCCATCATTTGGCAGAAATCTTCGAACTGCTCTTGATACTCTTCTTCTGAGATAAACTGCGTTCTGAAATCACTGAAATTCTCACTGTCTTCAACAAATAAATCGCCGGATCTGAGTGCTTCCGCAACCAGCGTAAAGAGGCATAGCTCAAGGTAAAGACGATGCACCTTGGTAACGGGTACACCTTTCTTTTGGGTTTCAGTGACTGAAGTCCACCATTTTCTTGCCGGTACCCATTTTAGAGATACAGAGCTGTTGGATCCCACTTTCACCACCAAAATAACGTAATCATTTGATTTTGAAGCATATATTCTATTCGAATATATGGTTGGCACGATATTTAATCG
>NZ_JBLYZG010000101.1:0-9937 GCF_049310245.1 Endozoicomonas sp. ALB115
AATAGCGGTACCCATGATTGACCCGACGACAACGATTGATTATTAGGCAATTTTAGTTGAAGAATTGTGCGGACATGATTTTTTTACCTTGTCTGCAGCCCTTATGGCTGTAGTGCTTCAGAGTTCATCGGGAATTGCTGCAAGCGTTAAGATCTAATTATGTAGTATCGCAGTTTTCGAAAACTATGAGTGGTTCAACGCGATCCTCTGTTGGCATGGAGGTACTCAGAAAACTGAGTATTGCAATGCCAGAAGAAGGTGGTGCTCAAAAGAATATTGCACAGGCTCTAGTAAATATGGATGCAGATCTATTAAATCTTGCAAGCAGGTTATCTAAACACCAAAAACTCAAACAAGGCATGATGCAAAACCTGCTCACCGGCACCGTCCGCCTCGTTTAACCAACCCTTACCCCCTTCAACCACCGGCAGCACACTATCCACACCCTGCCGGTACTTCCCCCTATTTTCAAGGAGAACGCCATGGCTGGCTCCGGTACTGTGACCAAACCCGAACGGGCCACCCAAAACCGGGTGGTGAAAACCCTGTTTCAGGATCAACTGGGTTATCACTATCTGGACGACTGGGAAGACCGCCCCAATAACAGCAATGTGGAAGAAACCCGGTTAACAGGCTTTCTGGCGGGCAAAGGCTACACCAGCGCAGCCATCAGCCGGGCGGTCACCCAACTGCAAGCCGCCGCCAGCGAACAGAGCAAAAGCCTCTACCAAAGCAATAAGGCTTTTTATGAGCTGCTCCGTTTCGGCGTCAAGGTAAAAACGGACGCAGGCAATCTTACCGAAACCGTCCAGGTGATTGACTGGCACAACCCCGAAGACAACGACTTTGCCATTGCCGAAGAGGTCACCGTCTTTGGTGAACGGGAAAAACGCCCGGATGTGGTGCTCTACGTCAACGGGATTGCCGTGGCGGTGCTGGAGCTGAAAAACAGCCGTGAATCCGTGGGCAAAGCCATACGACAGAGCAATACCAATCAGCGGGATGATTTTATCCGCTCCTTTTTCAATACCGTCCAGTTTGTCTTTGCCGGTAACGATTCGGAGGGTTTGCAATACGGCACCATCCTGACGCCGGAAAAGTTCTTTCTCACCTGGAAAGAGGACGAGGCGGACAACAGCGGTTACAAGCTGGATAAATACCTGGGCAAACTGTGCGAGAAACGGCGGTTTATTGAGCTACTGTACGACTTTGTACTGTTTGATGGCGGCATCAAAAAACTGCCACGGGTGCATCAATACTTTGGGGTAAAAGCGGCACAGGAACATATCCGTCGGCGGGAAGGCGGGATTATCTGGCACACCCAGGGCAGTGGCAAAAGTATCACCATGGTGTTGCTGGCCAAGTGGATTCTGGAGAACAAGCCCGATGCCCGGGTACTGCTGATTACTGACCGGGTGGAACTGAACGACCAGATTGAGCGGGTGTTTACCGATGCCGGTGAAACCATCTCCACCACCAGCAGTGGCCGTGATTTGATGTCCCAGCTTGGCCAGGCCAAGCCCCGGCTGATCTGCTCGCTGGTGCATAAGTTCGGTCGCCGGGAGGTGGATGACCTGGATGCCTATATCAAAGAACTGGGCAAGCAAGAGCGTCACGCTGTGGGGGATATCTACGTGTTTGTGGATGAGTGCCATCGTACCCAGAGTGGCAGTTTGCACCGGCTGATGAAGGCGATTCTGCCCGGTGCGCTGTTTATTGGTTTTACCGGAACGCCGTTGCTGAAAAAGGATAAAGCCACCAGCCTTGAGGTGTTTGGCAAATACATTCACACCTATAAGTTCAACGAAGCGGTGGAAGACGGCGTGGTGCTGGATTTGGTCTATGAGGCCCGGGATATTGACCAGCGGATTCAATCTCAGGACAAGGTTGATGCCTGGTTTGATGCTAAAACCCGGGGTCTCAATGATTTCCAGAAAGCCGAGCTGAAAAAGAAATGGGGTACGATGCAGAATGTATACAGCGCGAAAAATCGAATGCGCATCGTGGTGAATGATATTCTGCTGGATTTTAGTACCAAGCAACGACTCAGCTCACAAGCCGGTAATGCGATTCTGGTGGCATCCAGTATTTATGAGGCGTGTAAGTATTATCAGCTGTTTCAGGAGCATGATTTAAGAGGTAAGTGTGCGGTAGTTACCTCCTATAACCCGCAAACCAAAGATATAGCCACAGAAGGCACCGGCAATAATACCGAGACGGATAAAGAGTTTGTCTTCCGGGTGTATGAGCAGCTGCTTAAGGATATAAAACCGGATGCGGGCAAGACCAGGACCGAAACCTACGAATCCAGGGTAAAGGCGCTGTTCACCAAAGAACCGGCCAATATGAAGCTGCTGATTGTGGTGGATAAGCTGCTGACCGGTTTTGATGCACCCAGCTGTACGTATCTTTATATTGATAAATCCATGCAGGATCACGGGCTGTTTCAGGCGATCTGCCGGGTGAACCGACTGGATACGGAAGATAAGATCAACGGCTATATCATTGACTACAAAGACCTGTTTAATAAGGTGGGCAAGGCGGTTGCCGTTTATACCAGTGAGCTGGATTACGACGACTTTAAGGAAGAGGATTGTGAGATTCTGCTCAAGCAGCGGCTGGAAGAAGGTCGAGAGCGGCTGGACAATGCCCTGGAAGCCATTGATATGCTGTGTGAGCCGGTGCCACCACCCAGGGGGGATCTGGAGTTTATCCATTACTTCTGTGGTAATAGCGAGATGGCGGCAGACCTCAAGGCAAAAGAACCGCTGCGGGCTTCGCTCTATAAATCGACGGTGGCGCTGATCCGGGCTTATGCCAATATTGCCGATGAACTGGTGGCTGCGGGTTATACCGCTGAGCGGATTGAGCAGATTAAAGAGCGGCTGGATTTTTATGTGAAGCTGCGGGAGCTGATTCGCCGTTCCAGCAATGAGGTGATTGACCTTAAAGCCTATGAAGCGGATATGCGTCACCTGATTGATACTTATATTCAGGCGGATGATTCGGTGGAGATTTCCCCGTTCAAGGATACGCCGCTGATTGACGTGATTGTGCGAAGTGGTATGGCCGAGGCGATCCGGACAGAATTGGGGCGGATGAAGGGCAATCAACAGGCGGTGTCGGAAGCCATTGAAAATAACGTGCGCAGCCGCATTATCGAGAGCCAGCTGAATGACCCGGCCTATTTTGACAAGATGTCTACACTGCTTGATGAGCTGATTCGCCAGCGCAAGCAGAATGCCATTGAGTACGAAAAGTATCTGAAGGAAATTGCCGAGCTGGCGAACAAAGTCGTGACCGGGCAAAAGGATGATATGCCTGCGGCGTTGGATACTCCGGCGAAGCGTATGCTCTACAATAACCTGGGTGAAGATGAAGCGTTGGTGTTACAGGTCGATGCCGCCGTTAGAGCCAATCTGATGGATGACTGGCGTGGGGATGAGGCCAAGGAGAGCTATATACTCAATGCGCTCTATGAGATTCTGCAAGATGAGGACGAAACGTTTCGTGTTTTCAATCTTATCTCTAATCAGCAAGAGTATTTATCAGGAGCCTGAATGCCCGAAATGACGTTAGGAGGTATTGATATTGAAGTGGTGCAAAAGAATATCAAAAATGTTCACCTGAGCGTTTTGCCACCGGAAGGTCAGGTTCGGGTTTCTGCCCCGCTGCATATCGATCAGGAGACCTTGCGGGCCTATATCATCACCAAACTGCCCTGGATCAGAAAGCAGCAGCAGAAACTGCAAGCCCAGGTGCGGGAAACGCCACGGGATATGGTGGGTGGTGAAAGCCACTACTTCAACGGGCAACGTTATTTATTGGAGGTTGTCGAACGAAACTCGATGCCAGAGGTGGATCTAGGCCACCATACGATCACGCTGTCTGTGCGCCCCGGCACAGACCCGGATAAGCGACTGGCGATTTTGCGGGAATGGTACCGGGCAAAGCTGAAGGAGCGGCTGCCGCCGATTATTGAACACTACGAAAAACTGATGGGTGTGAAGGTTGCCGAGTTTGGGGTTAAGCAGATGAAAACCAAATGGGGTACCTGTAACCCTGCTGCGGGCCGGATTTGGGTGAATCTGGAATTGGCGAAAAAACCGGCATCGTGTCTGGAATATATTGTGGTGCATGAGATGGTGCATTTGCTTGAGCCTTCTCATAACAAGCGGTTTAAATCGTTGATGGAGCAATATATGCCGAACTGGCGGGGTTGTCGGGATGAGTTGAATAGTTTGCCGGTGCGGTATGAGGATTGGGGGTATTGATGTCTCTGGCCTGTTATGTCATGGCCGGTAGAAGTCTTGTTTATTATGTCGAAAATTGAAAATCCGGTGCCCCGCGCGATACCTTCCAAAGTAAATTAAAGCAGGTTTGGAGATATGGCGCTGATGTTAAAAAAACGGA
The DNA here is from genome assembly GCF_049310245.1 of Endozoicomonas sp. ALB115. Taxonomy (NCBI): domain Bacteria; kingdom Pseudomonadati; phylum Pseudomonadota; class Gammaproteobacteria; order Oceanospirillales; family Endozoicomonadaceae; genus Endozoicomonas; species Endozoicomonas sp. ALB115. The sequence continues at coordinate 4,414 of NZ_JBLYZG010000101.1, forward strand.
AGATCATACTCGTATTATTAAAACCCTTGAAAATATCTGTAACTGGATAAAGGTGCAGCGTTAATGAATCTCTATAGCTGGCTGGATGCCGAACGACTGCTGGCATCCAATACTCAGAATTTTACCTATTTCCCAGAGGGTATCGCGGATATCCGCGCTTACAGTGAAGCGATTGAAATAGACCTTGTCGGTGATAATCAAACCATTGCCCTTGATTTTATAAAAAACGTATTTGGCAATAACTGGCAGGCTGATGAACATAAGATAGAGCTGGCTTATGGCCCACAAAGCTCGATGGATGTTGAAATCATCACGCAGTGTGAAGAACAGGGCGAACGTCACCCAAGACCGCTTTGGAAAGATCTTGGTTATGAGGCCGCAACACAAGTACTGCCCAAAACCCCTGAACCTTTCGAGGGTCAGTGCAAAGTCGCAGCCTTTCACTCCTTTAAAGGCGGCGTGGGCCGTACCACTTCCTTGTTGACATGGTTCAAGGCGCTTCAGGTGAATTTCCACCGTGACAGCAAGCATAAGAGATTAAAAGTATTGCTTGTCGATGCTGATCTTGAGGCACCGGGGCTGACGTATTTGTTCAAGGACAGCGATAAGCCGGATGTTTCATGGATTCAATTTTTGGAAGCCAGTCACTATCCGGCGGTTGATGAGTCAGAAATGGTAGCCTCCTTCGCTAAAGAGCTTGATCGCTACACGAAAAGCGAAGCCGGGTTTGAGTACTGCTTGCTTCCTGCGTTTTCGAGCACCAGTGAATCGGGCATGGCTCAACTAATGAACATTTCTGTACGACCAGAACACCTGGCCCGATCTTATGAACAGCCCTGGCGTTGTACCGATATGCTGCAAAAGCTGGGTAATCAACTCCAGGCAGATATCATCCTGATTGACCTGAGAGCCGGACTCAGTGAACTTTCCAGCCCGCTGCTGTTTGACCCAAGAGTTGAACGTTTCGTGGTGACTACGTTGGCTGAGCAAGCGATTATGGGTACGGAATTTATTTTGAATCGCCTGACTTCCCTGGCGAATAATCAAGAGTGGCAAAAACAGTTTGGTGAAAAGACCTTAGACCCTCGCGTCATCACAACCTTTATCAATGAAGAGTTCAAAAAAACGGATCAATACAAAGTTGGTCTTGAGCGGTTGAACGCCGCTTATATGCCTGATAAATACGCTGAAGATAACACTAATGCCATCGACGGCCTTGAGATTATTGAAGGTGAGTTCAGCTCTCAACTCTTAAATCTGGGAACACTGGACAGTGCACTTTCGGTCATAGAAAATGCCAGCCCTTTGCTCAATGAAGGGCTGAACTGGGCCAGAGACTTCTTTGATTCTGAGAACCAGAAACCAACTCAAAAAACTGATGCCTACGCTTGTGGGGGAGAAGATAGTCCGGCAAACAAACTTTACGAATTAAGCGCCCAGCTGGTTTATGCCGAGCAGGGTAAAACGGATAAATTGCTGTTAACGACACCTCTGCGCAACCTTGCACAGCGACACGCCAGCAGCTTGCCGCAGATTGTTTCGATTGGTGCCAAAGGTTCCGGTAAAACATTTAACTACATTCAGCTATGTCGGCGTGGAAACTGGAAGAAATTTCTGGAAGAAGCAGAAATCAATGTTGATCGAAATCAGTCCTCTCGGTTAACAAGCACGTTTATTCTACCCTTTACTCATTCAAAAAATACGGTCGATGATGCTGAAGATGCAATAAGTCAAGCTCGACTTTCTTTCTACAAAAAAGCAGGTGCACAAGACTCATTTAAACAGAGCAAGTTCATACGCATTAAAGATGCTGCCTTGCGAAACCCGACAACAGACTGGCTGGCATTTTGGGAAAAAAATATTATCGACCTTCATAACCTGGGAGGTCAGATCACTGATTTTGAAGCCTTGAACGAGGAGATGAAAAAACAGGAACTCCAGACCATTGTCGTTATTGATGGTATCGAAGATCTATTCCCGGAGGTCGGAGGCTCTGAACAAGAAGCACTGGCTGTAAAAAATCTGCTTGAACTGCCCAATCGGTTACGTGAAATACGCAATTGCGCTATCGGTATTGTCATCTTTATTCGTGAAGATTATGTGGAAGCGGTCACGGCACAGAATCTTGGCCAATTTGTCGAACGTTATGAACCTTACCAGCTGCAATGGGATGCGGATGCGTTTCTACGACTGGTTTACTGGACTTGCGGGCAGGCTGGTTTAACGTTTGCACAAGACCCCGTTGCCAATCTGACAACCCGTGAAATATCGGTAAAACTCCATGTATTGTGGGGTTTGAAACTAGGTAGCCCTTCATCCCGGGAGGCTTACTCTGTGCGCTGGGTTTATGCGGCGTTGTGTGATCTGAAGGGACGTTTACAGGCAAGGGACGTTGTCCGCTTTTTAAAATATGCCAGTAAAAAAACTCGTGATTCAAGCAGCGTAAGCCAATTGACGGATCGCGTTTTAATGCCTCAGGCTATGCGCAATGCTATGAATGAATGCAGTTTGGAAAAAGTTGAGGAAGCGAAAAAGGAACTGGCGGTTTTAGGTGATTGGATTAAAAAATTGGCTAATATTGAGCCTGATAAGAAAACAATTCCATTTTCGGCGAAAGCTATTGACGCCAGCATGGAACAGCTTGAGAAATTGATCGAGTATGGAATTGTCTATGAAGATAAAAAAATTACTGAACCCCATCGTTACTATCTGCCAGAGTCTTATCGACAAGGGTTGGGATTCACCATGTCTAAAGGTGGTCGGCCCAAAGTTCAGGCTATGCTGAAGGACTCTCTGGGCAAAATTCCGGTTGATCCATGAAGAATCAGGGATAGTCAACACCCTTCTATGCTGTAGTGCTCTATCAAATCTCTACTACCTGCTGCGCCAAGTCTGGCGCAGTCCCCATTATCTCTCCATCCTGAATAAACGCCTTCACACCAACGTTCACAAACTCCACCTTAACTACTAATCACCGAACCATCCCGAAAACCCGGGTCGCGAACCGGGGTCGGGTCTTGATTCTTGATCTGATCGTCTTACACTTTCGCTTCGTACTGCGCCAAATTTGGCGCAGCTCCTTTTATTTCCCTCCCTGAACAAAAGCCTTTAGACTAACTCCCACTGACTCCCCTTTCACGGTAATAATCGAACCATCCTGAGGATCTGCCTGACTGGTGCCATTACCGTTATTGGCGGTGATGCCAGCCAAAACTTCCACTCCTCCAAGTATCAATGCCTTGAACTGCTGCAGGATATTTATGTAGTTGACAGATTCTCCAAAACCCTTGCCAATCAATAATGATCAAGCCGGTAAAGCTCCATGAGAAGCTATCAATATCCAGGCTAATTTCCATTGAGGGTAATTCTATCGGTGTCCGGGCAGGCAAAACGACAGTGGTAATTATGTTCATTAGCAGATAACTCTCCCTGATCTCTGGCTGTTCCGGCTCCGGCTTTTCCACAATAACCGGGTCTGTCTCGCCGCCATAGTTGCCGGTAATGCTCTCATCCTTGGCTTTCTGGCCGAAGCCCCACGGCAGGATAACCGGCTGATCCTCGGCTCTGTTTTTCTGGAAGGCAAAGCGCCGCTTGCTATCCCTTGGCTGAATAACCTTGGCATCAACTGATCGTCCCATTCGGAAATAAACAGCAGGTGTGGTTTCGGGCGGATAGGGAATGCCAGCAAAGCGGAAGTTAAGGAGGCTCGGTATCAGGTAGCCAAGCTTCTCTATCTGATGAGCAGGACTGAACTCATCCACTCGCCGGAAACTGCTGATCTGGTTGCTGTCTCTTACTAAAGTTCGGTTCCAGAGAATACGATCTTTCTCATCCTTTGCCTGAATGGAATGATCCCATCGCTGCGACTTATGACCATCTATGTTAACAGCCTGCTGCCAACGCCCGTCAGCTGTCGCCTCTTTTTTCAGGCTGTCGCTATGACTGAAACTGACCTGAGCTTCCTTTTTAGCCACTGCCCCCCAAAATAGCCCAAAAGGTGAGGCTTCTACAGACCTTGCCTGCCGACTACTTTGTGACCGGGAAGAGCTGATAGGCCGACTGGTGGAATAAGCCGCCGCTCTTTGCTGCTGTCGGCCAACGGCTTTTTTCCAGTTACCCTGATAAAACCGGATAACTGAAGGTGGCGGAACAAAGGCATATCTTGCTATCGGATAAAAGCCAAAGTCAGCACCCGGCTTATATGCATCAAGACCGAAAGCGAAATCAACCGGAGCTGTAATTACATAAGCCATAAATTATTGATTTGGGATAATAGTAGGATTAACAGGCCCATGGGCTAGTGGTCGACTGAATGGCTTTGCCTTGAACTTTGCAGTGCCTACACTTTAGTTCTGATTAATACATTATTTAAAAATACTTCAAAATAATTTTTGTCTTCAGACAAAGAGAATCGCTTCCTGACAAGAAGAGAGTTCCAGCCTTTTGCTTAAAGTTTTTCACTGCCATCAGTCAGCATCCCCCCGGATCTGTAGCTTGCTGGTAAAAATAATCGCCCACTTGCCATAAATAGCCCCCTTGTTGGTCGCTTCTACCGGGTAGTTGATGGTGTTGTATTGGGCAGTTGTCTGGTCTCTAACCCGGTCATCCGTCCACTTTGGATCGCCGCTATCCCATACTTTCTGGCTAAAAAAGTTTTTCACTCTCGCCTGAAGATCGCCATAGACCACCGCACTGCTGACCGAGGTTTCGCCTGCGGGCAAATCCCATGGCACCGGGGAGATGTCACCATTGATCTGCACATCGATCAATACACTCATGTGCTCCACCCGATCCTTGATGCTATAGGGTGCCGATAGCGGGCTACTGTCAGCATCAATCAGGCTCAACGGCTCGGCAAAGGTCACGGTTCCTGCCTCCCGGTCACTGGTATACTGGTCAGGAGACAAATACTTACCATTAGCATCAATAATGGTAATGTCTGCCTGATGATCTCGGGTAAGGTTTACCACTTGGCCTGCCGTTGGTGTACCAATATCGGTGGTTGCCGAATGACTTATAACCACAATATCCCCGGCTCGATAGATGGGAACCTTGCCATCGGGAGGCAAACGCACCGGGTCAAGGCCGATCAGTTCAGCATCGAGCGGCAGGCTGGTTTCCACCACGCAGTTGTAACGAACGCTTTGCGGGATGACGTAGATTGGCTTCTTTTCAGGAGAGTTTCCATCAGTAAACTCAATCTCGCACCAGCCAGTCGTAACGTCAATGTTTCCTGCCACCTCTGAAGTTTTGAAGTCGCCATTAAAGTCAGCTGTCGCAGTAATGACATCCCCGGTATCCACCCGCACTGCCGTTAGCTGCAAGCTGCCCTGTCGAACAGGAGCACCGGGAGTACGGAAAGCCACCGCATTTATGCCAAAGCCGACCCCGATGGTGGCCGCTGCCTGAATGGTGGCCGTATTGACGGTGCCAGATGGGTAGCTGGCCAGTGTCGCCAGCCCGCCGCTGTAATCGACCCTGCCAACCTGAACACCGGCATTGGTTTCTGTGCTCAGGTTTTTAT
>NZ_JBLYZG010000102.1:0-9909 GCF_049310245.1 Endozoicomonas sp. ALB115
ACTAGTTTCTAGCTGGTGGGTGATGACGGGATCGAACCGCCGACCCTCTGCTTGTAAGGCAGATGCTCTCCCAGCTGAGCTAATCACCCTGAACTCTTAATCAAAGAGATTGTTGAGAACTTTGCTTTGTTCTCTCAAGCTTCCCGAGAGCCCCTCTCAACAACGCGGCGAATTATAAGCAGCTAACCTGTTGATACGCAACAGTTATTAAAAACTTTTTTTTATACCCTCTGTTTCTTTATCAATATCAATAACTAATTTACGGTCAGGTTTTGTTAACATGTGCTTTCCATCACAGCCTTGAGCCCATACTCGGAAGTGCAGCCCGACCATATGGGAGAACAGGGATGGGACGATATGGAAAGCGGCCAAACTTCCGACCAATCAGGATTCTGAAACGATCATGTGGTTTAAAAATCTTATCTTTTACCGGTTTACCCAGCCATTCAAAACGTCCGTTGACGATCTTGAAGAGCAACTCCGCCAGAAACGCTTTCGCAGCTGTGGCAGTCAGGATATGAGCACCTATGGCTGGGTTCCTCCGTTAGGCAAACAGGGTGAACTGCTGACCCATGCCGGCAATGGGTTCGTTATGATCACCGCCCGCAAGGAAGAGAAAATTCTTCCCGCCAGCGTGATCAATGAAGCACTGGAAGAAAAAGTTGAACAGATTGAACAGGAACAGGACCGCCAGGTTTTCAGCAAAGAGAAAAAAGCATTAAAAGACGATGTACTGATGGAACTGCTGCCCAAAGCATTCAGCCGCAGCCAGAACACCTTTGCTTATATTGATCCGGCAAAAGGCTGGCTGGTGGTGGATGCCTCTTCATTCAAGAAAGCTGAAGAGCTGACTTCCTGCCTGCGTGAATGCCTTGGCAGTCTGCCGATTATTAACCCGCCACTGAAAAACATGCCATCCCATGCCATGACACGCTGGCTGGCCCAGGAGATCCCCATGCCTGACAAGCTGGTGCTCGGTGATGAGTGTGAGCTGCGTGAGCCCGGCGATGAAGGGGGACAGGTAAAAGTCAGTAAACAGGAATTGATTGGTGAAGAGGTTGAGGTTCACCTTCAGGCAGGAAAACAGGTCAGCAAAATGGCGCTGATTTGGAATGATGCCCTGAGCTTTGTGCTTGGTGATGACCTGGTCATTCGTAAACTGAAGTTCACCGACTCCGTTCAGGAACAGCTAGATGAAGTTAACGCTGAAACAGCAGCCGAACAGTTTGACGCTGACTTCGCCATCATGACGCTGACGTTGCAACAAATGCTGGATGAACTGGTGGAAAACCTTGGAGGAATAAGCGAAGAAGCACTGGAAAGACAGGAGGTGGCCAGCTTCTCGGTGGAAATCCCGGAAAAAGAGACCGTTTAAGCGGTTGAAGCAAAAAGCGCACGACGGTTAGAGAGTTTCCCTCTGTGCGCTTGATGATTTTTGCCTGTGAATTGCCTTCTGGTTTTGACGACAGCCAACGCTGCCAAGTAGCAAAAGCGCCACCTCTCAACCACTCCCTGTTCTTTTCTGGACGCTACCAAGAAGCTGTTTTAGTTGTGGCACATCAAATTCTCTGCTGCCGGAAGGGAAGCCGCTGATAAAAATATTGTCATCGCTGAAATCTGATCCGATGACGTGTTGGAAATTACGCTTTATCTGCGCCTTAACCCCGGTAGCAAGATCCTGATAAAAAGAGGGACTCGACTTTCTTTCTTCACTGCGAATACTCGCAATAGCGTTATCCATTTTAGTGTAAACGAAATAGAGTGGGATACCCGCTTCTTTCACCTGACTTATCATAGTAGCAAGAGCATCAGAACGTACGGTGTTGAAACAATGAGGAACAATCACCGCATCATAGGCGAGGAGGCCTGAACGTTTGGCCATTGCCTCCGGGTTATAATCTGCCTTGATCTCTGGTAGTTCACACAAATAAACAGGTGTCTTATTTAGCCGGTAGCGCTTGGTATCCCGTTGCTTGGAGCGAACAACGGTTTCCCGGGCTGCGTCGGTCGCATTAACATCCACATCACGCAGAAGATTAATCAAAGCCGATTTTCCCCCGCAGTCGACCCCCAGAAACCCTATGTTGATGCACTGGGGGAAATTAACCGGTGACCCGGGATCAGGCTTCAGATTAGCATCGTGACCGGCAGCAGGTTTTGAGCGGTCAGTATTCTCGACCATTACCGATGGCTCGCCCGTCACAAGAGACTGGCCAGCCATTGGTATTGAAACCGACCGTTGGTACAGGTCAATGGTGGATGGCTGACTTTCCCCGACGGTGCCAAACAGTTTTTTTTTGACTGCTGATAATCCCGCTACAACCCGGCCGCAAAAATAGCTGATCAGGCGCAAAGGTTGTTTCAGGACGTAAGCGACAGCACTGCCGATTGCAGCTGCTCCATCGTACAAACAATTCATTATTAACCTCCTGATTCAACTGCTATCTCGACACCAATCCGGGTGAAAGAATGGCCCTCTTACTTTTTTGACCACAGGATCAATATAAAGTTCAGAAAAGATAGCACGAGCATTCCAGGAGACTGAGTCCGGGAATGCGAGTGGAGGATCAAGATTTGGTGAGACAAAATCAGTGCATTAAACCAAACAGCTTGCCGCGATAACGCTTGGCGATCGGATTACCCTGCCCCAGCTGATCAAACACCTGCAACATCAGCAGCCTGGCACCGTCTTCACGGAATTCACGGTCCCGACGAACAATCGTCAGCAAATTCTCCAGTGCCTCTTCATTCTGGTCAGCAATCACCAACCGGATCGCCAGCTGGTAGCGAGCCTCATGATCATTGTCATTATCCGCCAGCCGGGCTTCCAACTCATTCCGGGCAGGGGCGTCCGCAACCATTTCGTAGAAAGCCAGTTTGGCTTTCGGTTGGGCAATGCCTTCTGCATCGGCGGGGAGCACCGCCATCAACTGCCGGGCTTCGTCGATACGTCCCAGCTCCAGCAGCAGGTTTACCTGCAACACTTGCAGGGCATGGTTATCAGGCTCATCCTGCAAAATGTTCTGGAGCAACTCCAGTGCCTGGCCAGCTTCGCCTTCAGCCATCAGCGCTTCAACCTGCTGGCGAATCATTTCTGCCGGACTCATTGTCAACGGATCCAGCACTTCACGCAGCTGCTCTTCTGACTGAGGTCCACTGAACACCTTAACCGGTCTTCCCTGGTGCAAAACCACCTGTCCGGGTAACGCTCTTACCTGCAATTGACTCACCAGCTGCTGCGCCAGCATCTGCTCGGTTTCTGCGGCCACTTTCGCCAGTATCAGCTTCCCCTGGTAAGCAGCAGCCAACGCTTCCAGAACACCCAGCTGCGCCGAACAGGCCGGATCACTCTGCATACCTATATAGAGAAGCACGGGCTGATCTGCGGATTGCTGGAGCACTTCCTGAATATTCGCTTCTGTTACATCCACCACGAAGCTTTGCTCATTCATCACATTTGCCACCTTGAAATTCTGCTGGGATCAGGGCCTTTGCAGCAGCAATGACCACTAAACGATGAGGCAATAATAATGATACTTTCAGCTGACGATAAGGCCTTTGTCAGCATTTTTAACTCGCTGTTTTTTTTGCCCCCGGTTCCGTCTGAAGCAATGTGATTAAACACTTCACCGCAAGCCACCGGAGAATCGACCCGGCAGCACAAACTTTTTCTTTAAGAATATCTTGGAATTAACAGTACTTTGTATTAACAGACTTCAAGCCAACATCGCGATCATTACTTTACCCACAGAATCTGTGGATAAGTTTGTGGATGATCACTCACAACCCGTCACAAAGACCGATGTTTACTACCCCTTTATTAAACTGGTTATTTTTTGATCTATTTTTTTTCTATATTTTTCATGGACTTAGGATAAGTACTTACAAAATCAGTCACTTATGGCAGCGAAAAAAAATACACGTCAATCGCTTGACATTTGTGCATAAAAAAATTTTCCTCCCCCCTTGAACAAGAGCCATGAGCCATCCGCCGAAAACTCCGGGACGATGTCTAAATAACAAACAGTTATTAATAAACCCGATCCAAACTGAGCAGCCCCCTCACGATCTGCAGAGTGGTTTTGCTTCTTTTTCCTGTACAGAGAACACGGGTTATTTGCTATGATTTCCAACCGTACCTCCCCCCCTTGCGCCGGGTAGAGCTGTATCACCATCATGGGTGATAAATCGACATTACAAAACAGAATACAGAACAGGTAGCCGCAATGAGTCTTGCTGATAAGGTCCTGGCCGTTAACAACGATCTCCCGATTCGCACCGACCTTCCTATTCACTCCGGCAAGGTACGCTCCGTTTACTGGCTTACCGAAGCGGACAGCCGACGACTGATCAACGAACAAGGCTATGATGTCGCTGCCGATGCACCACTGGCCATTATGGTTATTTCTGACCGAATCAGTGCCTTTGACTGTATCTGGCATGGTGAGGGGGGGCTGAACGGTGTCCCCGGCAAAGGCGCTGCGCTGAATGCGATCTCGAACCACTGGTTCAATCTCTTCAAACAACATGGCCTGGCGGACAGCCATATCCTGGCGATCCCTCATCCACTGGTCTGGATTGTCCAGAAAGCGCAACCGGTAATGATTGAAGCCATCGGTCGTCAATATATTACCGGCTCAATGTGGCGGGCCTACAGCAAAGGCGAACGGGAGTTCTGCGGTATACGACTTCCGGAAGGGCTGGAGAAAGATCAACCACTGCCGGGGCTACTGATTACCCCATCAACCAAGGGGGTGTTAACAGGCATTCCCGGAGTCCCTGAGGCGGATGACGTCAATATTACCCGCAAGGACCTGGAAGGTAATTACAGGGCTTTCAATTTTCGCCATCCTGATGATATTGACCGCTACGAAACCCTGCTTCAGGAAGGCTTCACGGTTATCAGCCAGTCCCTGACTGCCCTGGACCAGATGTTTGTTGATACCAAATTTGAGTTTGGTTACGTCACCGATGCCCGTGGACAGGAAAAGCTGATTTATATGGATGAGGTTGGCACGCCGGACTCTTCCAGAATCTGGGACGGTGAAGCCTATCGTCAGGGCGAGGTGATTGAAAATTCAAAAGAGAGCTTCCGGCAGTTTCTGCTTAATCACTTCCCTGAGCCTGATATCCTGCTGAATAAAGAGCGAATGCCGGAGCGGGAAGCCCTTGCCAGAGATCACGCACTGCCGGAAAGCGCATTAATGGACCTTTCCAGAACCTACACAGCGATTGCTGAAAAGATTACCGGTAAGCCTCTCAAACTTTCTGACAACCCCAAGGCCGAGATTATTGAAATTCTGGATAAGGAATATGGTTTGATCGATGCCAGATAAACCATCAAAAGGAACAACTGTCGTTCAGGGATAGATGCAATAAAGCAGGCTTACGCCTGCTTTATTTATTGAAGATCATTATTTATTGAAGATTGTCCTGAATCACCTTGAGCAGTCTCTGACTGACATCTGCAGGCGCTGAGGTATTCACATCCTTTTCTACAGAAAGCTGAACCGCCTCAGAGTAATTACTCACCCTGACCGTCAGCGTTTTCTGCTCATCAGACACATCGGAGTCTTGATCATCACTGAACCAACCTGACCAGAAGCTCTTTTTCTCTTGCTCCTGTTCCAGTTGTGGCACACTGTCAGCAAGATAGAAAAGACCGGCGGAACGGTTACGATCAACAACCTTCAGTCCAGCATTATCCATAGCGTTGGCAGCAGCGTCCCAGACACGGGCATAGGACAGGCCACGTACCGTCAGCACCGGGTTACCATTACCATCCCGGCCCGCTTCTGTGACTGAAGCAATATCAAGCCCCTGAGCCTGGAGAGAAACCGATGACTGAACATCATCCCGTGCCAGGTAAACCAGCATCTCTGAGAGCACATCGTTTGCCTTCCGCTTGCTTGGCTCTCCCAGGTTATCCCAGTTCTCAGGAGTCGCAGCCGGTTTCCCTTTTTTAGCCAATGGCCGACCCTGATGATAGACATAAACCTCCGTGGTTCCGCCTTTCAGGCCATTGCGAACCTCAAAGCGAAAGCGTTCTTCCATCGGCTCAAGATCATCAGCACCAAATAACTTACCGAATGTCCGGTACATCACACCGTGATCTTTATCCTTGCCAAAGTCATGCCACTGGGTTTCAACAATGCCTTTGTCAAACTCTGTGCTGGCAATGCCAACACCCAGCTCTTCCATCAGCCATTCAATATAGCCCAGCACACCAGGCAACACTTCACCCGGCCCACGATCAACGGACAACCATTCCTGACTGCCATCGCGTTCAAGGCTGTAATGATCACCTTCTTTTAACATCAACCGCTGGGAAGGCCTTGGAACTTCGAACTCCCGTGGCAGTTTCTGGTCAGTCAGGCCAGCCTCTGGAATCACCAGAATATCCCCCAGTTCCCTGGCCTGAGTTCCCGCCGGCAAGGTGATGGGCTCAGCGGTCTGCGCCTCGATGTAGTCTCCGGCACGATCCCGCAGATACCCCTGCTGGCCAAAAGGGTTGGCACAACCTGTCAGCACCAATGCGCTGATCACAACAGACAGGCCCAACCGGGCATGCCTTGGCAACTCACTGATCCTTTGACCTGGAACCATCAAATCAACCCCGCCTTTTGCAGTGCACTTCTAACATCGGAGTGATAACACTCCGACAGGGGCGTCAATGGTAAACGAATACCGTCCTTGATCATCCCCATCTCCTTTAATGCCCATTTTACTGGAATCGGATTGGCTTCCAGAAAGAGCTGACTGCTCAATGCTTCAATCCGGGCATTGAGCGCTTCTGCTGTACTGCGATCGCCCGCCGTGGCAGCAACACATAATTCATGCATAATCTTTGGTGCAACATTATTGACTACAGAGATAACGCCATTTGCCCCCTGGAGCATCAGCTCCATACCGGTAGCATCATCACCGGAGTAGATGGCAAAGTCTTCACCACACAACGCCCGAATCTGCTGGCCACGCTCAACAATGCCCGTGGCTTCCTTAACGCCGACAATATTGTCCAGCTGGCTCAGGCGACCAATGGTTTCCGGCAGCAGATCCACCGCCGTTCGGCCGGGAACATTATAGAGGATCTGGGGAATCGCCACCGATTCAGCCACCGTTTGGTAATGAAGGTAAAGCCCTTCCTGAGTCGGCTTGTTGTAATAAGGGGTCACCAGCAAACAGGCATCCACGCCCAGTGCCTTGGCTTCCGCCGTCAGGTGGACGGCCTCTGCGGTTGAGTTTGCCCCGGTACCGGCAATCACGGGAATCCGGCCATTCACCTGGTCCACCATGCGTTTTATGGCTTCACAATGTTCCTGCACCGTCAGAGTGGCTGACTCACCCGTGGTACCTACCACCACGATCCCATCCGTCCCCTGGTCAATATGATGCTCTACAAGGGCATGCATACTCTCCCAGTCCAGCTCACCATTGCCATACATGGGGGTAACAATAGCCACCAGGCTCCCGGTAATCATCAGTTCACTCCTAAAGGCAGAATCTTGCGTAATGTTACTAACGCCCTTTTACATTCACAAGGCCGAAATCCATCCCGGCCAGGCTGTTTATTGAACTTTGTTGAAAAACTGAAGTCGAATAAGATAAAAAGTTGGGAAAAAAAGAAGAGAAACAGCTTAAAATTTTTGAATACCTTTTAAGACCTGCCTTTTTTTCAGTGATGGTTTAAACTAACTCCCCTGAAATTAATAATGACTAATGAGAGCGACTAAGGATAAAACATGAGCGTAACTCTGGGCCAACCCGTTCCTGACTTTACCGCCCAAGCGACCAGCGACACGACGGTCAAACTCTCTGAACTCAAAGGCCGTAAAGTCGTCCTGTTTTTCTACCCAAAAGACAATACCCCAGGCTGTACCAGTGAAGGACAGGCCTTCAGAGATCATTACAGCCAATTTCAAGAGTCAGACACGCTGGTCTTTGGCGTATCCAAAGATGGCATCAAGGCTCATGAAAACTTCCGGGCCAAACACGAGTTCCCTTTTGAGCTGATCTCCGATAAAGATGAAACGCTCTGCAAACTGTTTGACGTCATCAAGTTAAAGCAGATGTATGGCAAGGAGTATATGGGTATCGAGCGAAGCACCTTCCTGATCGATAGCAATGGTGTACTGCAACACGAGTGGCGAAAGGTTCGCATTAAAGGGCATGTTGAAGATGTTCTGCAGGCCGCACAAATGGTAGACACTCAGGCGCAGACCGACAGCAGTGACAACAGCAATGAAGAGGAGTAATAAAAACACTCTCTTGCGGACTGAAAAAGCGGGCATTGCCCACTTTTTCAGTAGTTGTCTTTAACTTAACTCCACATCCGCCACTGTCGGCCAGGCATTCATTACCGCCTTTAACAAGGTTGCCAGAGGAATGGCAAAAAAGATTCCCCAGAACCCCCACAAACCGCCAAACACCAGAACGGCAATAATAATAGCAACAGGATGAAGGTTCACCGCTTCAGAGAACAGCAGCGGCACCAGCACATTACCATCCAGCGCCTGAATGATCCCATAGCACACCATCAGAATCACAAACTGATCATCCAACCCCCATTGGAAAAAACCAATAATGGCAACGGGAATCGTCACCACGGTCGCCCCGATATAGGGCACAACAACCGAGAAACCGACCATCACCGCCAGAAGCGCAGAATAGCTTAACCCTAACAGGGCAAACAGCACATAACTGACACCCCCGACAATAACAATTTCTATCGCCTTCCCCCGGATATAGTTGGCAATCTGGTCATTCATCTCATCAGCAACCTGGTCAATCAGCCTGCGACGGCGAGGGAGAATACCGGCCATCCAGCCCAGCAAAACCTCTTTATCCTTGAGAAAAAAGAAAACCAGGATAGGCACCAGAATCAGGTAGACCAGAAGAGCAACAATACCGGGGAGCTTGGACAGCGAAAAAGACAATACCCACTGACCAAAGTCGGCCAGGTGCTTATTAATGGTTGTGACCAGCAGGCTGACCTGGTGTTCAGAAACAAAACCGGGGTATAGATCTGGCAAACTCACCAGCAACGCCTGCCCTTGGCGAACCATGCCTGGCATGGCATTTAACAGGTGTGTCACCTGTTCCCACACCAGTGGCACCACCACAAAAATCACCAGCAACAACGCGGCAACAAATCCGGTAAAAACCAGGTTAACGGCCAGAAGATGAGGCATTCGCTGTCGCTCAAGCCAGTTCACCAGGCCTTGCATCAGAAACGCAAAAATCAAAGCAGCCAATGCCGGTGCCAGCATTTTTCCCATGGTCAGCACAACAACAAAGCCAACCAGCAACAGGATCAGAAGAACAATCGCTTCCTGATCCGAGAGATAGCTGTGCAACCATCCCTTAATGACATTCAGCATCAAATGCTCCGTTAGTTATTCAACGACTCAAGATTCATTATTCAACTCAAATCCCTTACTACTTATGCTGCAATGTATGGATATAAACGCCGTGTTCTTCTTCACTGGCCAGCAGGATATGCCCGCTGATATTAGCAAAGCTGGCAAAATCCCTGACCGAACCGGGATCTGTCGCATACACTCTGATAACCTGACCTGACTGCATTCGACTGAGTGCCTGTTTGGCTTTCAGCAGTGGCAGTGGACAGTTCATACCTTTAAGATCAAGCTCCTGATCAACATCCATAATAACGACTCATTCTTTACAGGCTGCAACAGTAAAAACACCCAACGTGAATATCAACGACAGTTTAACCGTCAAAACTGTTTAAGCACTTTAGCGGGCAACTGGTTAAAAGAGGAAATATCCCGTCTATGAACAACCACTATTATGACTACTTAAGTAGCTAACCATATGAAATCATATATTTCTGACTCCTTGTTCAGGCACTCTGCTTCGTTACAACTCCGGTCACATAGCTACGGCTAT
>NZ_JBLYZG010000103.1:0-9435 GCF_049310245.1 Endozoicomonas sp. ALB115
CGACATAGGCCATGCAAGTCAGCAATGCTGCCTCATCTAACAGGGCCTGACTTTTGTAACGACCTTCCCAAAAGCGCCCTTTGCACTCATCCTCTTTATTGGCCAGCCGGGCTAAGTATTCGTTAAGGCAGCGCATGAACCAGCTGATATCCATTAAACGACCTCGGTACTTCTGGGCACATTCTTCGACACGCAGCAGCTCTGCTTTGCCCAGCTGATCGTCGGCAAGATAACGCTGAACCAGGTGCGGGCCAGAAAAAAGCTGCGTCCAGCGTTGTAAGACTTCTTTGGTGTCACATTCTTTGGCTTGCTGATTATTGATATGGAGCACCACATGATAATGATTCGACATAACCGCATAAGCACAGACTTTCAGGACAAAAATACCAGAAAGCGCTTTCAATCGATCAACCACCCACTGCCTGCGATGCTCATAGTTTTTGCCCGAGAAATTGTCTTTGCAAAACTCTCAAACGGCGCTTCTTCCGGTATTCCCTATGGTACTCTCTCTGGCGCTGAACGTAAGCGGGATCTTTGCGGCGCTCGATGAGCCGCCTTCTTCTGCGTTCAGCGTATGCGGGATCTTTGTGCAACTCATTTCGGCGCTGTTTTTCACGCTCTACGTAAGCAGGATTTTTGCGAAGTTCCCTTTGGCGTATCTTTTTGCTCTCCCGCCAGGCAGGATCTTTGAGACGCTCCCTTTGTCGCTCCCTCTCGCGCTCTGCGAAAGCGGGATCATTCTTATAGCGCTCCCTTCGTCTCTTTGCCGAATCAGGATCATTCTGGTATCGCTTCCTTTGGTATGTCTTGTGGCGCTCTACGTAATCGGGATCATTCCGGTAACGCTTCCTTTGGTATACCCTTTGGTGCTCTAGGTGATCGGAATGATTCTGATAGCACTTTTGGTACTCAACTGCTGAAGTGTTGCCATTAAGTACTTCTTCTGCCTGCCGCGTTTGATGATCACTTGTCGTTTGGTTGTGGTTTTGCCAGCTAGCTCCCCCAACTGGCCTTGAATGTTGTTGATTAGAGAGTATTGCATGAAGATTAGCCAACAGACAATCCGGGTCCCACTCTGGTATTGGCTCGTTGACCTCAGGCTCGTTCTCCACTAGGTATTCATTCTGAAGAAAGCGGATGTCTGGTATTGATGATAGTGAATCATCCAAGAGGGTAGTGTCAGAATGATAAGATGAATATTCATCCAGCCTTGGCAGTAGTATCCCAGAAATATTAATTTCATCAGGGGCTTCCTGATCGCTACTGGTCAGAGATGCAATATTGTATTCATTCAATGAACTAAAAGGACCAGGACTGTTGTTGTGTCTGTCTGATTGACTATGGTAAATACGAAAAGGATCGTCCAGTGCCTGAACAGATATGCCTTGGTACGTCGGCTGCTGTTCATTTCTCATAGTTTGGTGCTGTTGTTCTTGTGAGCTTGAATAAAACCCGGCAAAAGCAACATTGAATTGAGTTAATTTAACAGAGCGTTCCATTGAATTATTAAACTATTGAATTCCAGTTTAAGACTTTTTCTGATCATATAAGTTTCATCCATAAATACTCTGTTCAATAATTATTTTAACCATGCCTCATTATTTGTTATGGCTATTAGTAATGTTGAAAGTGCTTTTAGTAATGTTGAAAGTGCTTTTAGTAATGTTGAAAGTGCTTTGACAGCTGCCCCTGAAGATTAAAATATTTTAGCGCCGATGGCAGTATCCAGCGGTTAATAAGCAAATTAAGCTAGTGGCAAGAATAAACGAAGCTGCTCTACTTACCTGCGTAGCGTATGTGGATTTGAACCCGGCTAGAGTCGGGATGGTGCAAACGCCTGAGACCTTTGAATATATTTCTATCAGCAAAAGGACAAAACTCAATCCAGGCTGAGATTACCGTTATTAATCAGATTGTTGATAATCTCGGCATCGGTGTTGCCCAGCACGGACATGTCAACCCCTTCCAGCCTGATCTTCTGAGTGATATCTCCGCCCACCTGTGGTGTTATTTCAAGCGTGGTATCGCCGTTGTCAAAATTCAGGGCCAGATACTGATCCAGATCCCCGTGATCACTGGGCAGGATATCGTCCAGGTGAATAACATCACCCCCCTGCCCCAGATGGAAGTCAGTGATGACATCTTCTGCGGGTGCCGCAGCTGTCCCAAGGTCAGGTGCTTCCCAGGTAAAGGTATCAGAACCCGTACCCCCGCTTAGCGTGTCATTACCGGCTCCACCAAAAAGAATGTCGTCACCCGCTTCACCCAGCAGAGTGTTGCTGCCACTGTCCGCTTTGATGATATCCGCACTTTCGGTACCGATCATCTCCAGAGAGGTTAAAAATGACTCAATATCACCGGACTGGGCCTGATCGTAAAGGTCACTGATGCTGTCGGGATCCAGAGATCTGTCCAGAACCACCAGATCTGTCATGGTACCATCGGTGGCAGCATCCTGGGACCAGTTACTCTGTCCCACCAGGTTACTGGTCAGGGACACCCCGGAAGGCCCCTGGCCATTTGGATTGTCCGCCACTTCAACGCCATTTTTATACAGGTGCATGTGGCCATCGGCATCAACCGTCAGGGCCATGTGGAAAGTTTCTCCAAGGGTATAGAAGTTATCAAACGCCACAGACCCGACCATGGTGTTGCCGTGGAAAATTTGTGCCTCGATGCGACCTTCTGTAGGGCTGGCAATCAGGATATTATCGGTGCCGGGGCCATTACCAAAATCAATGATCCTGGCCCAGTTAGTGTGACTGTCATAGGTAAAGGTCGAAGCAATGGTTATATCACCGGACGGGGCCATGGTTCCCAGGTAGCCACCGGCACCGTTGAGGCTGACGCCATTATCATTGAAATGGGTAAGGGCACTGTAGAAGGTCAGAACCTGACCATTGCTGGTAAGACTTTCCGCCTTGTCACCGGAACCGGTGGTAAAGTCAAAGGCGGCCAATGCATCATTTGCTTCATGCACCGGTAGTAATTCTGCGGCATCTGTCACGGACACAACATAAGGCTGTTCAATGAATCCGCCGGATGAGTTTGTAGCCCTGACGGTCAACTGGTGACTGGTGGCCGTCTCATAATCGAGAGTTCCGGCAAGACTGATCTCCCCGGTAGCGGCATCAATGGTGAATAGGCCACCGGCATTATTGGCCAGGCTGAAGGTTAGCTCCTCACCGGCTGGGTCGCTGGCCTGCATTTGGCCAACGACGTCTCCTGGCAGGGCACTCTCAACAATATCCGCAGAGGCCAGAAATACTTCAATATGACCGGATTGCGTCTGACCGTAGAGATCACTGATGCTGCCCGGGTCCAGTGACCGATCCAGGATAATCAGATCTTTCACGGTACCGTCCGTAGCCGCGTCCTGAGGCCAGTTGCTTTGACCCACCAGGCTGCTGCTCAGTGTCACCCCCGCAGGCCCCTGACCATTGGGATTGTCAGCCACTTCAACGCCATTCTTGTACAGATGCATATGGCCATCAGCATCCACCGTCAAGGCCAGATGGAAAGTTTCATCCAGAGTGTAGAAATTATCATAAGCCACTGAGCCGACAATGTTGTTACCGTGAAAAATCTGAACCTCTATTCGTCCTTCCGATGGGCTGGCGATCAAAATATTATCGGTGCCAGCGCCATTGCCCAGGTCAACCAACCGTGCCCAGGGAGAGTGGCTGTGGTAAGTAAAGGTGGACGCAATGGTCATATCACCGCTCAGCGTTATGTCTCCCAATGAGCCACCGACACTGTTGAGCCTGACCCCATCGTCAGAGCGGGTAATGCCGCTGTTGAAGGTGAGATCCTGATTATGGTCGGTCAGGTCTTCAGCAACTTCGCCGGAACCGTTGGCAAAGTCAAAAGCGACCAGGGCATCAGAACCCCGCTCCGGCAATAGCTCCGGTGCAGCAGCCAGGGCGACCACATAGGTCTGCTCGCTGAAGGCACCGGATGGATCGGCAACCCGAACGGTCAACTGATGGCTGGAGGCCGAATCGTAGTCCAGGGTGTTGGCCACTGTGATCTCTCCGGTAGCGGCATCAATGGCAAACAAACCACCGGCATTATCAGTCAGGCTGAAGGTCAGGTTGTCACCATCCACATCACTGACCAGCGCCCGACCGACCACCGTGCCAGGCAGGGCGCTTTCGGCAATGGTATCAAGGGGAACGCTCAGGAATGCTTCTACTTCACCGATCTGCGTTTGCTGGTATAAGTCGCTGATACTGTCTGGGTCCAGGGACCGGTCAAACACAACCAGATCCTTCACCGTGCCATCCGTTGCGGCATCCTGGGACCAGTTACTTTGACCCACCAGGTTACTGGTCAGTTCTACTCCGGATGGCCCCTGGCCATTGGGGTTATCCGCTACCTGAACACCGTTTTTATAGAGGTGTATATGACCATCGTCGTCAACTGTCAGGGCCAGATGGAAAGTTTCCCCCAGCATGTAGAAATTATCAAAAGCTACGGAACCCACAACTTGGTTGCCATGGAAGATCTGCGCCTGTATTCGCCCTTCTGACGGGCTGGCGATCAGAATATTGTCGGTACCGGCACCATTACCGAAATCAACCAGCCGTGCCCAGTTGCTGTGGCTGTGGTAGGTGAAGGTGGAGGCAATGGTGATATCGCCCCGCAAGGTCATTGCCTCCAGAGAGCCGCCAACGCTGTTGAGTGCGACACCATCACCAGAGCGGCTGATGCCACTGTTAAAGATCAGATCCCGATTGTGGTAAGTGAGGTCTTCAGCCACCTCCCCCGAGCCCTGGGCAAAATCATAGGCAACCAGTGCACCGGAGCCCCCCTCCGGCAAAAATTGCGGTGCATAATTGTGGTCAGCAACTGAGATCTCATACTGCTTCTCATGGAATGCTCCATCGGGATGATCGGTAACCCGGACGGTTACCTGGTGGCTGCTGGCTAAGGTGTGATTCAGGTCACCGGCGAGGCGAATAACCCCGGTACCAGCATCAATGGTGAACAGACCACCGGCATCATCGGTCAGGCTGAAGCTCAGCGTATTACCTTCCTGATCTTCGGCCTGCACCTGACCTACCTCAGTACCGATCGCAGCGTCCTCAGTAATGTGTAGAGGATTTAAAAATACTTCTATTTGTCCTGAGTTTGTCAGCGAGTAAAGATCGCTGATGTGGTCGGCATCCAGAAAGTGATCAACAATGATCAGATCCTTGACGCTACCGTCTGTGGCGGCCATGCCCCAGTTATTCTGTCCCACCAGGTTACTGGTCAATGACACCCCGTTAGGCCCCTGGCCATTTGGATTGTCCGCCACTTCAACACCATTTTTATACAGGTGCATATGGCCATCGGCATCAATCGTCACGGCCACGTGGAAGGTTTCTCCAAGGGTATAGAAGTTATCAAACGCCAAATAACCGACCTTGTTATTGCCGTGGAAAACTTCCACGTCAATTCGACCTTCTGAAGAGCTGGCAATCACAATATTATCGGCGTTGGGGCCATTACCAAAATCAACAATCCTTGCCCAGTTACTGTGACTGTGATAGGTGAATGTCGAAGCGATGGTCATATCACCGGACAGTGCCATGGTTCCCAGGGAGCCACCGACACTGTTCAGCCTGACACCATCGTTGGAATGAGTGATGCCACTGTTAAAGGTCACGTCCAGATTATTCTCCGTCAGGTCTTCCGATACCTGGCCTGAACCATCGGCAAAATCAAAGGCAGCCACTGCCGAGTAGTACGTATCCTGCTGCAGTAATACCGGGGCAACATTCTGGTCATTCACCAGGGAAACCACAAACAACTGCTCCTCAAACCCACCGGTCTGGTCAGTCACCCGTACCGTCAACTGATGGCTGGCGGCTGTCTCGTAATCAAGGGCACCGGCGACGCTGATGACCCCGGTAATGGGATCAATAGCAAATCGGCCATCGGCACTGTCGGTCAGGTTGTAAACGAACGCATCGCCATCGGGATCGCTGGCCCCTACCTGTCCAACAATTGTGCCGGGCTGGGCATTTTCACCAATCTGCTGGCCCAGGGACAGATTTTTGGTGTAGATATCCGCATCATCATTCTGGTTGCTCATCCAGGCAATCTGTACCGTACCATCTGCCAGGACGGTCACCGCAGGCTCATATTGATGGCCCGTTACGGTATCGTTAATCGCAATGGGGTCTGTTAATGGCACACCATTGCTGCTGAACAGTCTGCTGTAAACACCGTAACCATCCGCATCATCCGCCAGGAAGGTAGCCAGGATATCATTGCCAACGGCGGTCAGCTGCATATTGTTCAGGGCAACCACGCCAGAATCACTGACCGCAATTGGGGAACCCACGGCCGTAGCATTGGAGCTCCACATCTGTATATACCAGGTGTTGCCACTCTGGTAAGTGGTGGCCAGGCCGCCATTGTCCAGCACTATGACTTGTGTATCGTGACCCCAGGAGGCCGGGTGACCTCCAAAAGCAACCGGGCCATGAGCACTGCTACCGTCGGCATTGAAAATTTGCAGATTTATCGCGTCATCCGGGCCATTGGATGCGCGCCAGTTAACGGCGAATTTGCCATTGTCCAGAGCGGCCAACTTGGGATGGGAATAGTCTGAATCCACATTGGCAATAAAAATGTCACCTGTATGCTGGGCATTCTCATCATACATGATGACTTTAAGCTGGTAGTCGCTATTCACGGTAGAAACGGCATAACGATTGTCAGACAGCGCCGTAACTTCCGTTCCGTAGTGTTGATGATCGGTATGTCGTCTGGTGATCCAGCTTCCATCCGCCCTGAAAAAGTGCGTCAGGCTGCTGGTTATCAAGCCCGGATCTTCATAAAAGTAAGTGACGGCATAGGCTCCTGAGGGCAGTACGGCAACAGAAGGTTTTTCAAACAGATCACCATAGGGCTGGGAAAGATTCCAGGTATTCACTTTATGGGCATTACCCACAGAATTGCCTGCTGCGTCGAACCGCTGGGCCATTACTTGATCATCAGAGTTGCCTGAGCCGGACTTCCACGTGGCGATATAGCCTCCTTCCGGATGGGCCGCAATATCTACCTGATACTGTTTATTGTGGCCTGCCGCGAGAACCTGCTCATGTTCCAGGGTGGGGTCCAATGCCTGATAATTGCCGATAAACTCTGATAACTGGTCAGCCTGTGTCTGGTGATAGAGTTCACCGATACCATCTGCGGTCAGTGATTCATTGAGTACCACCAGATCGTAGATATGACCATCCGTAGCTGCATCCTGAGAAAAGTTACTCAAGCCAATCTTGTTGCTGGTGCGTAATATCTCATTCGGTGTCTGGCCATTGGGGTTATCAGCCACTTCAACACCGTTTTTGTACAGGCGCATATGACCATTATCTTCAACCGTCAGGGCAATATGGAAAACTTCGTTTAAATCGTAGAAGTTATCAAATCCCACGCTACCTACCATGCTGCCGCCCTGGAAAACATGAGCCTCAATACGGTTTGGCGAGGGACTGGCAATCAGAATATTATCTGCACCGGGACCATTACCGAAGTCAATAACCCGAGCCCAGTTGCCGAACTGACTATAGCTAAAGGTTGATGCAATGGTAAAATCTCCACCCAGGGTCATCGCCCCTAGCGAACCACCGCTCCCCCCGAGATTAACTGACTCACTTTCAAAGCTGGCAGCAGAGTCAAAAGAGACATTATGGCTATGGTCGGTAAGGTCATCATAAACACCGGCGACATTATTGAATTCAAAGGCTGCTACTGACAGCGGAGAAGACCTTCCTGGCTCCAGTTCCGGTGCGTTAGTGACGGACACAACATACTGCTGATTACTGTACGCTCCACTTGGATCAGTGACTCGCACAGTCAGCTGATGGCTGTTGGCCGTATCATAGTCAAGAATACCTGCAACACTGATCTCCCCGGTACTGGAGTTGATGGCAAACAGGCCATCGGCATCGTCGGTCAAACTGAAGGTCAGCGTATCACCGTCGGTATCACTGGCCTGTACCTGACCAACGACAGTGCCGGTCCGGGCATTATCGCTGACATTCAGGGTGGTCAGGAGGGTTTCGACGTTACCGGCAGCCAACTCCGGGTTATCACCACTGGTGGCCTGCAGGGTAACATTGTCGATAACCAGATCCCGGTTATTCCCGTTGACGGTGGTGTCGGAGATCCGCAGCACCAGGTTGCCCGCCGATGGAGCATTGAACACCAGGTTCAGGGTCTGCAGGGTCAGGGAGTCGCTGTCGAACGCCTGCGCGGCAAGCACGGCACCAGACGTTTGATCAATCACCTCGACCTGGCCGGACACCGGCTCGGCGGACCAGGCAGCACCGTAATCCAGGCTCAGGCTGTAGTTGACGTTCGGGTGGCCCTGAATCACCTGTTCCACCACGCCGTCGGCGGCACCGCCACCGCCATTGAACGCCAGGCGATTATCATACAACTCCACCGTTCCGGTCATGGTCCAGTTATAAGCTGTGGTGAAATCACTGTTGCTGACCAGGTTGGTGTCCAGTTGCAGGTCATTATAGGTATCAAGATCGAGAATAAATTCAGGTGGAAGAGACTCGACCGCCGGGTCATTGGCCTGCGGGTCCGGGATATCGACGCTGCCAATAAAGTCAGACAGCTGATTGGCCTGATAAAGTGTTGAAATCTGGGATGCGTCCAGTGCTTCATTGAAAATGGCCAGGTCATCAATGGCTCCATCCAGGTAACCATTGACATCCCAGTTACTTTTGCCCACATAGTTGTTGGTCCTCACCATGACGGATGGGACCGCTCCCTGGTGAGTGCCTGCCAGTTCGCCATTTTTGTAGACGCTCATCAGCCCTGAGCTATCCACCGTCGCAGTGATATGCACCCACTGATCGGTGGTCAGGAAGTCATCAAGGGTGAGTTTGTGCTCAGTGCCAGTGTCATCCCAGATACCAAATGCCAATCCGTTGGTCTGGTCAGTATGAGACAGGAAAATATTGTGGTCTCCTGCACCATTACCAAAATCCACCACCCTGGACCAGCCTTGATCAAAACTGTCAAAGCGTACCCAGGACGCGATGGTCATTGCTCCGCCCGTCTGCATGCCACTGATCTCGCCGGTGCCCGCAGTACCATCCATTTCGAAGGCTGAGCCGGAGCCTGAGCGGCCGCTTCCCCATGCGGCGCTGCCCGACAGGGTCAGGGGGGTATTATTGTCGGACGCATCATCAGCCGTGCTGCCTGTCCCTTCATCAAACTCAAAGGCAGCCACAGGGCTCGGCGCATCGTTGCTGTCTTCGCCGCCCGGGTTATCGACGCTGCCAATAAAGTCAGACAGCTGATTGGCCTGATAAAGTGTTGAAATCTGGGAGGCGTCCAGTGCTTCATTGAAAATGGCCAGGTCATCAATGGCTCCATCCAGGTAACCATTGACATCCCAGTTACTTTTGCCCACATAGTTGT
>NZ_JBLYZG010000104.1:0-9256 GCF_049310245.1 Endozoicomonas sp. ALB115
TCGGCGAAAGCGGGATCTGTCTGGTAGCGCTCCCTTTTGCTCTTCCTTTGGCGCTCGGCGAAAGCGGGATCTGTCTGGTAGCGCTCCCTTTTGCTCTTCCTTTGGCGCTCGGCGAAAGCGGGATCTGTCTGGTAGCGCTCCCTTTGGCGCTCCCTTTCGCGTTGGGCGTAAGCGGGATCTTTGCGAAGCTCCCTTAGGTGCTCCCTTAGGCGCTCCCTTTTGCTCTCCCTTAGGCGCTCCCTTAGGCGCTCCCTTAGGCGCTCCCTTAGGCGCTCCCTTTTGCGCTCGGCAAGTGAAGAACTGCCATCAATATTAACTTTTGCCTGGGTGGTTCGGTTATCACGTGTAGCTTGGTGCATGCATAACGGATTAACGACAGCAACTGGCCGTAAATCTTGTGAATTATGAATTACGACAGGAAGATTAGTTAACTGTAAACCTGAGCTTGTATGATTCGCTGTTGTTTGCTCTCTAATTTCAAACTTGTCCCACGATATTAGCTGCTGAAAGGGAGTACTCGGTGTTGGTAATAATGGATTTTTAACGGATTCATAATCATGCTGGTAAGGAACATATTCATTAAGAATGGGTTGTTGTATCTCTTGAATACCTGTTCCAGAAGCGCTTTCTGAATCGAAGTTTGTTAGAGATTCAATATTATATTGATTCAATGAATAAGAACGATCAGCTTCATTCTGATATGTGTCTGGTCCGCTATTATAAATAGGAATAGGGTTCAGCACTTGAACTGGTATGCCTTGATAAATAGGCTGCTGTTCGGTGGCACCGAATTTCTGTTCTTGATTTAATAAACCTGATGCGCTGGAACAAAGATAATAAAAATAAGCATCGTATGAAGGAAATTGATTGGTTTGATTCATTGAATTATCGAATTACTGAATTACATCTTAAGACCACGCCTTCTTATAAAAGTTCCTCTCTTTCACAAATTATCCTTTATTTATGTCAACCAGACATAAGGATTTGCTATGTCTATCAGAATGTTTCTGTCTTGTTATTCAATACCGATAGCCAAGCCGACGAACGCCTCGATGCCAGAGATCGGATCGGGTGTTCAGCCTGATTGATGTTAGCTCTGAAGATTATGAGCAATTGGGAAGCCGTATTGATTCATTCTCTTCCAGAAACACTCCCAGTGACCGGATGAACAGACCAATGCTCTGAGGGTAAGCAGCATGGAAGCTCCTTCTTCCTTCCAACGCATTCCTGACCGACACATTCGCTGCTTCACCAATATTTTACAAGCTGCTTCAGTGACGCCTGAACCAATTCAGGGACATGGTAAAAATCCAGCACCTGCTACGAGACAAAAGGCTCAAGGAACGTCCAGTTATCCGGGGCTCCATCAGCTACTCCAACGTATGTCGCATTAGGGTACTGTTTTTTGATTTTCTCGATTTCTCCGGTATAGCGACGGATAAATGTTTGTTTATCCTTTCCAGACAAGACTTCTGGCAAGGCCTGGGCAAAGAAAGTTGAGGCTGAAATGCTGCGACAGGCTGAGCAGGTGTATTTCCTCTATAAAGACTTTTTGCAAATGTACAATAAACACCAGTCTGTGTCAGTGGTAACTCACCTGAGTTTTAGCTGAATTGACTGACTGATGATAAGGTTTTTTGCGCTCCCTTTGGCACTGGGTGTAGCGGGATCTTTGCGAAGCTCCCTTTGTCACTCCCTTTGGCGCTCAGCGTAAGCGGGATCTGTCTGGTAGCGCTTCCTGGCGATCCCTTTGGCGCTCGGCGTAAGCGGGATCTGTCTTGTAGCGCTCCCTTTGGCGCTCCCTTTCGCGCTCGGCGTAAGCAGGATCTGTCTGGTAGCGCTCCTTTTTGCGCTCCCTTTCGCGCTCGGCGTAAGCGGGATCTTTGCGAAGCTTCCTTTGGCGCTCCCTGTTGCGCTCCCTTTGGCGCTCGGCATAAGCGGGATTTGTCTGGTAGCGCTCCCTTTGGCGCTCCCTGTTGCGCTCTCTTTGGCGCTCGGCATAAGCGGGATCTGTCTGGTAGCGCTCCCTTTGGCGCTCCCTGTTGCGCTCCCTTTGGCGCTCGGGGTAAGCGGGATCTTTGCGAAGCTCCCTTTGGCATTCAATATGTGAAGAATTTTCATCAATAGCTTCTTCGTCTTTAATCGCAGGAGATATATATTGTTGAAGATGTTCACTTTTCAATCGTCGGGTAATAATCGCAATCGGCGCTGTAGATTTAGAGAAATTACCAATGCCGTCTTGTTTAGGAATTTGGATGGGTGAATTAAGTTTGGTATCAACATCTGTTGAGTTTTGCGAGATTGATTGAACACCCTTTGTTATGGAGTATATCGAAAAAGTTTTATTTTCAGGGTCATATTCTGCAACCTGATAATTTTCCAGTGGTATAGCTACTGGAATTGCAGGAGAATCGTTATAGCCAGTTTGATTTTGTACAGCGAAATCTTTCAACCATTTTTTTTTATGATTTAAATATCCTTGATTATCTGAACTTGTAGATTGGTCAGTCATGTCATGGTTAGTTACAGGTAGTCCAACTTCAGTAACCATTCGGGAGAAAACCTGACCTGTTGCACCAGATTCAGCTAAAGATATGCTTGGAATATTAGAAAGGCCATTAGGGGCTGGACTTAATTGAGAAGAAGTTGGTCTATCCATTGAATTATTGAGTTATTGAATTACAGTTTAAGACCACGCTTTCTTATAAAAGTTCCTCCCTTTCGCCACTCATTAACCTTATATCCATGTCAATCAAGCATAAGGAATTGCTATGGCTATTACTAATAGCGACGTAAAACTCTTCGCAAGTCAGCGCCTCACAGATGTGGAAGACGGTGGGGGGCGCGTTACTGGCAGCGAGGTCATTGATGGAAACATCAATAATCTCTTTCTTCGATTGCTGACCTTTACTAAGGAATAGTCCCGAAATAATTTCCCGGTTTCCCCTGAGGCTATAAAACTGAGATAATGGCCTCAGCGCCACGAAGTACAGGAAGCTACCTTGAGCCATTACTCCCCGCAAGTCGCCATCCAGATGATCAAGTTCTACAAGACTCTCAACGAACGTGACCATTCAGTTAGATAAAATTCTCCCAAAATGGAACTATAGAGCTATCCCTGAAACTGGGCGAAATGAGGAAGTTATTTCGGGACTATTCCTTAAAGGCACAGCAAGTTTTACCGTTTGCCTATCCAGAGGACAGAGACCAATACCTTATGACCCTCCGATTATTGACCGTTCACTCAGGGTGAGATAGTTTCGATCGGGACTGAAAATATTCCTTCAGTTTGACAACTGAAAAGCGGGGAGGCAGTACCTTCTGAATTTTTACTGGAACTCTGGGTCGTTTCAGTTAAATTAGAAGTCAGTGGTAAATCACCTGAGTTTTTAGCTGAATTGACTGACTGAAGATACCGCTCTCTTGCGATCACAGCTTGCTCTTTTGCTTCTTTCTTGTTGGAGGTTTGTATTTTGATTCTTTGGTAGGTCTTTATATAGATCTTTTGTCCCTCGGCGTAAGCGGGATCTTTGCGAAGCTCCCTTTGGCGATCCCTTTGGCGCTCGACGTGAGTGAGATCTTTCTGGTAGCGCTCCCTTTGGTGCTCTTTTTTGCGCTCGGCAAGTGAAGAACTGACATCAACATTGACTTCTGCCCGGATTGTTTGGTTATCACTTGTAGCTTGATGCATGTATAACGGATTAACGACAGCAACTGGCCGTAAATCTTGTGAACTATGAATGTCGGCAGGAAAATTAGTTAACTGTAAACCTGAGCTTGTATGATTCGCTGTTGTTTGCTCTCTAATTTCAAGCTCGTCCCACGATATTAGCTCCTGAAAGGGAGTGCCTGGTGTTAGTAATAATGGATTTTTAATGGGTTCATAATCACGCTGGTAAGGAACATATTCATCAAGAATTGATTGTGGTATCTCTGGAATATCTGTTCCAGAAGCGTTTTCTGAATCGAAGTTTGTTAGGGATGTAATAATATATTTATTCAATGAATAAGAATGATCAGCTTCATTTTGATATGTATCTGGTCCGCAATTGTAAATAGGAAGAGGGTTCAGAACTTGAACTGGTATACCTTGATAAACAGGCTGCTGTTCGATGGTACCAAATTGCTGTTCTTGATCTACTAAACCTAATGCAGTGGAACAAAGATAAGAAAAAGAAGCATCGAATGAAGGAGGTTGATTGGTTTGATCCATTGAATTATTGAACTATCAAATTACAGATTAAGACCACGCTTTATTATAAAAGTTCCTCCCTTTCGCCACTCGTTCACCATTTATTTATATCAACCAAGCATAAGGAGAAGACGGTGGCGGTCGGCTTACTGGCAGCGAGGTCATTGATGGAAACATCAATAATCTCTTTCTTCGATTGCTGACCGTTCACTAAGGCCGAGAGGGATCGATCGGGACTGTAAATATTCCTTCAGCTTGACGACTGAAAAGCGGGGGACAGCACCTTCTAAATTTTTACTGGAACTCTGGGTCGCTTTAGCTAAATTAGAAGTCAGTGGTGAATCACCTGAGTTTTTAGCTGAATTGACTGACTGAAGATACCGCTCTCTTGCGATCACAGCTTGCTCTTTAGCTTCTTTCTTGTTGGAGGTTTGTATTTTGATTCTTTGGTAGGTCTTTATATAGATCTTTTGTCCCTCGGCGTAAGCGGGATCTGCCTGGTAGCGCTCCCTTTGGCGTTCCCTTTCGCGCTCGACGTAAGCGGGATCTGTCTGGTAGCGCTCCCTTTTGCGCTCCCTTTGGCGCTTGGCGTAAGCGGAATCTGTCTGGTAGCGCTCCCTTTTGCGCTCCCTTTCGCGTTCCCTTTCGCGTGCGGCGTAAGCGGGATCTTTGCGAAGCTCCCTTTTGCGCTCCCTTTGGCGCTCTCTTTTGCGCTCGGCAAGTGAAGAACCGCCCTCAACATTAACTTCTGCCCGGGTTGTTTGATTATCACTTGTAGTTTGGTGTATGCATAACGGATTAACGACAGCAACTGGCCGTAAATCTTGTGAGCTATGAATTCCGGCAGGAAGATTAGTTAACTGTAAACCTGAGCTTGTATGATTCGCTGTTGTTTGCTCTCTAATTTCAAGCTCGTCCCACGATATTTGCTCCTGAAAGGGAGTGCCTGGTGTTAGTAATAATGTATTCTTGACGGATTCATCATTAGGCTGGTAAGAGACATATTCATTAAGAATAGATTGTGCTATCTCTGGAATATCTGTTCCAGAAGCGTTTTCTGAATCGAAGTTTGTTAGAGATTCAATATTATATTGAATCAATGAATTAGAATGATTGGCTTCATTTTGATATATATCTGGTCCGCAATTGTAAATAGGAATAGGGTTCTGCACTTGAACTGGTATGCCTTGATAGATAGGCTGCTGTTCGGTGGTACTAAATTGCTGTTCTTGATCTACTAAACCTAATGAGCTGGAAAATAGATAAGAAAAAGAAGCATCGAATGAAGGATGTTGATTGATTTGATCCATTGAATTATTGAACTATTGAATTACAGATTAAGACCACGCTTTCTTATAAAAGTTCCTACCTTTCGCCACTCATTCACCATTTATTTATGTCAACCAAGCATAAGGAATTGCTATGGCTATCAGAATGTTTCTGTCTTGTCATTCAATACTGACAGCCAAACCGATGAGCGCCTCGATGCCAGAGACCGGATCGAGAGTTATTTGGTTCCGGGCATTAAGGCATCATGGGAGCTGGTGGGCGATCAGCTTGAAGGGCAGGGTGCCGTTGTCGGCTATCAGCGGGAGGAATGGGCGGTGTCTGAAATTGGCGAGGTCTATTAGCTGACAACGCTATATGAGACAGTCAGTCAGTTCATCCGTATTACAGCCGTTGATTATTCCACTGAGATTTTTACCTATTTCGCTGGAGCGTAGTATATCGATTTTACCCGGCGAAAGTTGGAAATGCAGATTAGCGCACCTTTGGTGACGAAATTTATTGGGGCATCTCCCGTTCCCGGTGAGCCGGAGGAGGCAAGCTAATAATGAGAGAACGCAAGCTCTTAAAGACTGCCAGGGGAGCGCAGACTTATCTACCCCACGCACCGTTTACAAACCCCGCAGCGTATTATCCGGCTCGAATATCCGGGGGGCGATGTGAATGTTGGGGTAACACCGGGGGATGAAACCAAACTGCTGGATGCCCTGAAAAATGCAGGTATGAGGACGGTCTGATGCAACTGGATACCATTACTCTTCCAGATGATCTGCTCTGGATCAATGAATTTGAATGGAACCCGGTAGAGCAAACCACCGAACGCAGCCTGGCCGGGGCTTTATTGGTACAGGAAGGCCAGTTAGTTCATGGCCGTTCTATTGTTCTTTCTGGTAATGGCGAGGCCGGTTGGGTTTCCCGGCTGACGGTCAAGAGCCTCTTTGCTCTCTCCAAGGCGGTTAGTAAAACAATGACGTTGAGGCTCCCAGATAACAGGGAGTTTTCCGTTATCTTTGATCGGTCAAACGGGGCTCCCATTGAGGCACAACAGCTTATGCCGTTTGCCTACCCGGACGATAGCGACCAATACCTTCTTACCCTTCGATTGCTAACCGTTCACTAAGGCTGAGTGGGGGCGATCGGGACTGTAAATATTCCTTCAGCTTGACGACTGAAAAGTGGGGGGCAGTACCTTCTGAATTTTTACTGGAACTCTGGGTCGTTTCAGTTAAATTAGAAGTCAGTGGTAAATCACCGGAGTTTTTAGCTGAATTGACTGACTGACGATGCTGCTTTTTACGCTCCCTTTCGCGCTCGGCGTAAGCGGGATCTGTCTGGTAGCGCTCCCTTTTGCGCTCCCTTTCGCGCTCTAAGTAAGCAGGATCTTTGCGAAGCTCCCTTTTGCGCTCCCTTTTGCGCTGCCTTTCGCGCTCGGCGTAAGTGGGATCTGTCTGGTAGCGCTTCCTTTTGCGCTCCCTTTCGCGCTCGGCGTAAGCGGGATCTTTGCGAAGCTCCCTTTTGAGTTCCCTTTGGCGCTTGAGGTAAGCGGGATCTTTGCGAGGCTCCCTTTGGCGCTCTCTTTTGCGCTCGGCAAGTGAAGAACTGCTATCAACATTAACTTCTGCCTGGGTTGTTTGGTTATCACTTGTCGCTTGGTGCATGCATAACGGATTAACGACAGCAACTGGCCGTAAATCTTGTGAACTATGAATTCCGGCAGGAAGATTAGTTAACTGTAAACCTGAGCTTGTATGACTCGCTGTTGTTTGCTCTCTAATTTCAAGCTCGTCCCACGATATTATCTGCTGAAAGGGAGTACCTGGTGTTAGTAATAATGGATTTTTAACGTGTTCATAATCATTCTGGTAAGGAACATATTTATCAAGAATAGATTGTGGTATCTCTTGAATACCTGTTTCAGAAGCGTTTTCTGAATCGAAGTTTGTTAGAGATTCAATGTGGTATTTAATCAATGAGTTAGAATGATTAGCTTCATTTTGATATGTATCTGGTCCGCTATTGTAGATAGAAATGGGGGTCAGCGCTTGAACTGGTATGCCCTGATAAATAGGCTGCTGTTCGGTTGTACCAAATTGCTGTTCTTGATCTACCAAGCCTAATGCACTGGAACAAAGATAAGAAAAAGAAGCATCGAATGAAGGAAGTTGATTGATTAGATTCATTGAATTATTGAACTATCGAATTACAGATTAAGACCACGCTTTCTTATAAAAGTTCCTCCCTTTCGCCACTCATTCACATTTATTTATGTCAACCAAGCATAAGGATTTGCTATGGCGATTACTAATAGTGACGTAAAACTCTTCGAAAGTCAGCGCCTCACCGATGAAGAAGACGGTGGCGGTCGAGTGACCGGTAACGAGGTCATTGATGGCAACGTCAATAATCTCTTTCAAGACATTTCCCGGATTGACCGAACCATTGGTGATGTGGCTTTGCGTAAGGCGTTTATCGGGATCAGCACCGACAACAATGACATTTACCTTGGAGGCCATTTGATCCTGACCGAGCCTCCCAAGGATCAGAATGTTTCTGTCTTGTTATTCAATACTGACAGCCAAACTGACGAGCGTCTCGATGCCAGAGACCGGATCGAGAGTTATGTGGTTCCGGGCCTTAAGGCATCGTGGGAGCTGGTGGGCGATCAGCTGGAAGGGCAGCGATCCGTTGTCGGCTATCAGCGAGAGGAATCGGCGGTTCCTGAAATTGGCGAGGTCTATAAGCTGACAACGCCAGATGAGACAGTCAGCCAGTTCATCCGTATTACTGCCGTTGATTATTCCGTTGAGTCTTTTACCTATAACAACGGGCAGGAGTATATAGATTTTACCCGGCGGAAAGTGGAAATGGAGATCAGCGCTCCTTTGGTGACGACCTTTGTCGGAGCGCCACCAGTGCCGGGGGAGCCAGAGGAAGAAACCAGCCGCATTCAGGAAACGCAGATAGCCGATACCAGCCGTTACTATGGCATCCAGTCTATGAGTGCCAATATTACCGCAGGTGACCTTAAGGTAAAGGCTGAGAGTGTTT
The DNA here is from genome assembly GCF_049310245.1 of Endozoicomonas sp. ALB115. Taxonomy (NCBI): domain Bacteria; kingdom Pseudomonadati; phylum Pseudomonadota; class Gammaproteobacteria; order Oceanospirillales; family Endozoicomonadaceae; genus Endozoicomonas; species Endozoicomonas sp. ALB115. Next base: position 8,528 of record NZ_JBLYZG010000104.1, read on the forward strand.
ATGCGCCTTTGGTGCCGAGTGCCAAGGTCGAAAGCCCATTACTGGATCAATATGGCGGCTATACCGGCAAGACCGTGGTGGCGACTTCGGCCAGTAACCGATCAGTCAGTTGTCGCTTTGTTCATATCACTGGCACCCAGAGCCGCACCTATCTGCAGCGGGGATTTTTGCCCGGAACCCTGACCCTTTCGGTGGATGGCGGCACCTTTGAAGATAACGGCACAGGCAATCTGATCCATAAAAGCGGCACCAACAATTACACCAAGATGACCGTGGATTATGACCTTGGGGAAGTAAACGTCTGGCGAGTAAGCGGAGTTCTTTCGGCCTCCGGTAATGCGACTTATCAGCCAGCGGTGGGAATGACGGGCTCAGCGATCAGTGGTGCTATCCCAATCACAAACCAGAACCGGGGCTTCAACTACACCCTGAATATGGCCGAGGCCAAGCCAAGGCCGGGGACGCTGGTGGTCAGCTATATCGCCCTCGGCAAATGGCAGGATATCCGGGATTCCGGTAATGGACAGATGACTGGTTCTGGAACTGGCACCATCCTCTTTGCAACCGGCTCGGCGGCAATTACCCTCGATGCTTTGCCCGATCCAGACAGTGCCATTGTTCTCAGCTATGTGGCTCAGAATGATGATGAGGTGACGATCAGAACCGGCTCGGTGCCGGTGGATGATATGACCTTCCGGCATACTGTTCAGAAGCCCGGTATCAAGCCCG
>NZ_JBLYZG010000105.1:0-9238 GCF_049310245.1 Endozoicomonas sp. ALB115
ATCTTGAAACTGTTGGGGCTTCATAACGTAGCCTCCCATTGCAGGGGATCACGACAGTTTAGACCTATCAACCTTTAAAACAAACATAGCCCCCTTCTCAACATCTACAGTGCCGTTCAGTAAACCCTGCTCAAGATTTTAATGCACTCATCAAACCAGAAATAATGGATGATCTGGTGAATAAATCCTATCATTTCGGCCACCGTTATGATGGAAGAAATCACGGGCAATATGCCATTTCAATTAAAAAATACACGCTAGATGCTGAAAGACCGTTAAACAGGACTGAACAAAGCCAGCTGATACATTTGCTGCAAAATTTTACCGCAACACCGAGTTGGAATTGGCGAAGCCTGACGTCAACACTTCATTCATTGACTTCAGCGGGCGTTTTTACCCCTCATAACCCCATGGATCAGAGTGTTAAGCTTACTCAAGCTGCCTTATTATCAACGTTACTTGATGCAATAATATTCAATTGCAACCAAAAACCTCAAGCCATGGATATTGAAGCCCGGGCAATTGCCAACCTGCTGTGGGCCATGGCGAAACTGGTGGACAACGGGCTGCAGCGGACACCAGAACTCAAAGAGGCCGTGGCCGCGCTGTTACCCCAGGTGAGCGCACATAAAGACCAGTTTATTCCTCTGAATATCACCAACCTGCTGTGGGTCATGGCGAAACTGGTGGACAACTGGCGGGAGCGGACGCCAGCGCTCAACGAGGCCATAGCCGCGCTGTTGCCCCGCGTGAACGCACAGAAAGACCAATTTAATGCCCAGAGTATCACCAACCTGCTGTGGGCCATGGCGAAACTGGTGGACAACGGGAAGGAGCGGACACCAGCGCTCAACGAGGCCGTGGCCGCGCTGTTGCCCCTCGTGAACGAACAGCAGGCTCACTTTACACCACAGGGTATCGCCAACCTGCTGTGGGCCATGGCAAAACTGGTGGACAACGGACAGGAGTGGACACCAGCGCTCAACGAGGCCGTGGCCGCGCTGTTGCCCCTCGTGAACGAACAGCAGGCTCACTTTAAACCACAGGGTATCGCCAACCTGCTGTGGGCCATGGCAAAACTGGTGGACAACGGACAGGAGTGGACACCAGCACTCAACGAGGCCGTGGCCGCGCTGTTGCCCCTCGTGAACGCACAGAAAGCAAACTTTAAACCACAGGGCATCGCCATCCTGCTGTGGGTCATGGCGAAACTGGTGGACAACGGGCTGGAGCAGACACCAAATCTCAAAGAAGCCGTGGACGCCCTGTTGTCCCAGGTGAACGCACAGAAAACAAACTTTAAACCACAGGGCATCGCCAACCAGCTCTGGGCCATGGCGAAACTGCTGGACAACGGGCAGGAGCAGACACCAAATCTCAAAGAAGCCGTGGACGCCCTGTTGCCCCAGGTGAACGCACAGAAAGCTAACTTTAAACCACAAGGTATCGCCAACCTGCTGTGGGCCATGGCGAAACTGGTGGACCACGGGCTGGAGCAGACATCAGGACTCAAAAAGGCCGTGGCCGCGCTGTTGCCCTTCGTGAGCACACAGAAATCCCAATTTAATCCCCAGGATACCGTCAACCTGCTGTGGGCCATGGCAAAACTGGTGGACAACCAACAAGAGCAGACACCAGAACTCAACGAAGCCGTGGCCGCGCTGTTACCCCACGTGAGTGCTCAGAAACACCAGTTTATTCCACAGGAAATCGCAAACCTGCTGTGGGCCATGGCGAAACTGGGTGACAACGGGCAAGAACAGGTGCCAGAGCTCAACCGGGCCGTGACCGTGCTGTTGCCCCACGTGAACGCACAGAAAGCTAATTTTAAACCACAGGAAATCGCTAACCTGCTGTGGGCCATGGCGAAACTGGGTGAGCTCGTTGAGCTGAACGCAGTTACCTCTACGTTCGAATCGCTGGTCTACAAAATCAGTGAAAACCCGCAGCTCTCTCAGCAAGGGATATTGATATCTCTCTGGGGAGTCATGGTATGCTGTGCCAGGCTGTTTATGGTCTCCAATGCCAATAAAAATAACGTGCTTGAAAAGCACATAGTTGACCTGTTTACTCGTCTGGAAAAGACATCCCCGGACAATGGAGAGGAACAAACCGTCATTGCCATGGCCGCAAGTTGGCTTGGGAGAGCGTCCCCGGTCGTCCCCCATTACGAGACTTTCATATCAAAACATCAATCCAACTTTCGCCATCAGCTCCAATCATGCATTCCATCTTTGCAGATTGAAGAAGAAAAGAGCCTGAACTCATTACCGCCGGTTGACCTGATACTGCCAGATCACAACATGGTGATTGAAATTCAGGGAAAGTTTCATTACGTGAGTGGTGATTTCAAAACCAGGAATGGGTCGACTCTGCTGAAAATCGCACTGTTGCGAAAAGCAGGATTTGAGGTCATTGAAATCCCGGTTAACCAGCTTTGGAACCCAGATTTAATTATTGATCAAATAAAGACCAGGGTGGCCATCCCACCACAGGGCCATGGCAGTGCATCAGTTAAAATCGAGTGCGTAGATGAGACAAACGTTACCGCCGACAAAGAGTGTCAATCCTCAGATCCACGTTATTTAGCCGCCGGGGAACATTTAGAAAAGCAAACAGACAAACCAAAAAATAGAAAAAAGAAAAGAAAAAAAACTCATAAACATTTCAGCAAAATGAACTTCTGAACAGAACCGCAGTCTGCTTTTTATATTGTCATGAATTAATGAAATATAATTATGCATAGAACCTCTGCTGATATCAGTGGTCAATACGCAAGATCAGGTAGTAATGACAACCAACCGGATAACCATGCCGCTTCCGGAAGGCGTGGACGATATAGAGAGTGTACAGTCAGACAGCGGGATCATCCCCCCCGCCAGAGGCGTAATGTATTTTACCATTCTCCTGGCGCACGCCCTCCTCAAAATCTACTGAGCCGTTCAGTAAACCTTGCTCAGGATTTTAATTCCCTCATCAAAAAAGAAACAATCAATACTCTGGTGAATAAATCGAATCGTTTCGGTCCTGAATATGATGGGAGATATCACGGTCATTATGCCAGTTCAATTAAAAAATACACGTTAGCTGCTAAAAGACCGTTAAATCGAATAGAACAAAGCCAGCTGATGCGTTTGCTGCAAAATTTTACTGTAACGCGGAGCTGGAATTGGCGAAGTCTGACGACAACATTTCATTCATTTACTTCAGCGGGTGTTTTTAGCTCTCATAGATCCCTCGATGAGCGTGTTAAGCGTACTCAAACTGCCTTATTGTCAACGTTAATTGATGCCATCATATTTAACGGCAACCAAAAACCGGAAGCCAGTGATATTGGTGCCCAGGAAATCACTAACCTGCTGTGGGCCATGGCAAAGCAGGTGGACAACGGGCACGAGCGGACACCAGGGCTCAAAGAGGGCGTGGCTGCGCTGTTGCCCCACGTGAAGGCACAGAAAGCTGACTTTAAACCACAGGAAATCGCCAACCTGCTGTGGGCCATGGCGAAACTGGTGAGCAACGGGCAGGAGCAGACACCAGCGTTCAACGAGGCCGTGGCATCGCTGTTGCCTTTCGTGTACGTACAGAAAGACCAATTTATTCCTCAGCATATCGCCAACCTGCTGTGGGCCATGGCGAAGCTGGTGGACAATGGGCAGCAGCAGACACCAGAGCTCAAAGGGGCCGTGGCCGTGCTGTTGCCCCTTGCGAGTGCACAGAAAGACCAATTTATACCTCAGCATATCGCCAACCTGCTGTGGGCCATGGCGAAGCTGGTGGACAATGGGCAGCAGCAGACACCAGAGCTCAAAGGGGCCGTGGCCGTGCTGTTGCCCCTTGCGAGTGCACAGAAAGACCAATTTATACCTCAGCATATCGCCAACCTGCTGTGGGCCATGGCGAAGCTGGTGGACAACGGGCAAGAGCGGACATCAGTTATCAAGGGAGCCATAGCCGAGCTGTTGCCCCTCGTGAACGCACAGAAAGGCCAATTTAATGCCCAAAGTATCGCCAACCTGCTATGGGCCATGGCGAAACTGCTGGACAACGGGCTGGATAGGATATCAGAGCTAAAAAAGGCCGTGGCCGCGCTGTTACCATACGTAAACACACAGAAAGCTCAATTTAAACTACAGGAAATCGCTAACTTGCTGTGGGTCATGGCAAAACTGGTGGACAACGGGCAGAAACAGACGCCAGAGTTCAATGAGGCCGTGGCCGCGCTATTGCCTCATGTGAACGCGCAGAAAAGCCAATTTAATGCGCAGGATATCGCCAACTTGCTGTGGGCCATGGCGAAACTGGTGGACAACGGGCAGGAGTGGACACCAGAACTCAACGAAGCCGTGGCCACGCTATTACCCCACGTGAGTGCACAGAAAGATCAATTTATTCCACAGGAAATCGCTAACCTACTGTGGGCTATGGCGAAACTGGTTGACAATGGGCATGAGCAGACACCTGAGCTCAACAAGGCCGTGACCGTGCTGTTGCCCCGGGTGAACGCACAGACAGCTAACTTTAACCCACAGGAAATCGCTAGCCTGCTGTGGGCCATGGCGAAACTGGGTGAGCTCGTTGAGCTGAACGTAGCTACATCCACGTTCGAATCGCTTGTCTACAAAATCAGTGAAACCCCCCAGCTCTCTCAGCAAACAATATTGTTGTCTCTCTGGGGAGTAATGGTGTGCTGTGCCAGGTTGTCTATGGTCTCCACTGCCAATAAAAATAATGTGCTTGAAAAACACATGGATGACCTGTTTACTCGCCTGGGAAATACATTCCCCGACAATGATGATGATCAATCCATCATTGCCCTGGCCGCAAGTTGGCTTGGGAGAGCGTCCCCAGTCGTCCCCCATTACCAGACTACCGTATCAAAACGTCAATCCGACTTTCGCGATCAGCTCCAATCATGCGTTCCCTCTTTGCAGATTGAAGAAGAAAAGAGTCTGAACTCATTACCCCCGGTTGACCTGCTGCTGCCAGATCACAACATGGTGATTGAAGTTCAGGGCCCCTCTCATTATGTGGGTGGTGATTTCAACACCAGAAATGGTTCGACTCTGCTGAAAATCGCACTGTTGCAAAAAGCAGGATTTGAGGTCATTGAAATTCCGGTTAACAGGCTTTTGAATCAAGATTTAATGAAACCATATATTGATCAAATAAAGACCAGGGCAGGCATCCTGCCACAGGAGCATGGCTCTGTATCACTTAAAAGAAGGTGGGCAGATCAGGAATACATTACTGCTGATAAAGGCAGGCAACCCTCAGATCATGGTTACTTGACTGGCAAAGAACCTTCAGAAGAGCAAATCGGCAAACCAGCAAAGAGGAAGAGAAAAAACAGCCAGTAATTTCTGCCCTTCGATCATGACTCAAGAACCATTTGCACATTCCCGGGAAAGAATGCCAGCGTTGAATATCTGTTACCCATGCGTCCTGCCCCGGATGATTTGAAAATAACGGAGACACCAGGAGCCTGTCCGAGAATAGACTGCCCTACTGCGGTGGCAGCAAAATGAACTTCTGAACAGAGCAGTAGTCTGCTTTTTATATTCTCATGAATTAATGAAATATAATTATGCATAGAACCTCTGCTGGCATCAGTGGTAGATACGTAAGATCAGATAATAATTACAATCAACCGGAAAACCATGTCGCTTATTCAGAGCGTGGACAGTATAGACATGCCAACGTCAGAAAGAGAGATAATATCCCCCGCACTACTCCGGAGCGTAATGAATTTTACCACGCTTCTGCCCCATACTTTGCCCAAAACCTGCCGTGCCGTTCAATAAACCCTGCTCAAGATTTCCATGCCCTCATCAAACAGGAAGTAATGGATGAACTGGTGAGTAAATCGGATCATTTCGGTTATCGTTATGATGGGAAAAATCACAGTCAATATGCCAATTCAATCAAGAGATACACATTAGCTTCGCAAAGCCCCTTAACCCGAGCGGAACAAAGCCAGCTGATGATTTTTTTGCAAGATTATACCGCCACACGGCGTTGGAGTTGGCGAAGCCTGACAACAACACTTCATTCATTTACTTCAGCGGGTGTTTTTACCCCTCATAAACCCGTGGATGTTCGTGTCAGGCACACTCAGGGCACCTTATTGTCAACGCTGTTTGATGCAATAGTATTCAAGTGCAACCGAAAAGCTGCAGCGTGGGATATTGATGCCCAGGGAATCACCAACCTGCTGTGGGCCATGGCCAAACTGGTCGACAGTGGGCAGGAGCGAACACCAGGCCTCATCAAGGCTATGGCCGCGTTGTTGCCCCATGTGAACGCACAAAAAGATCAATTTAATGCTCAGGGGATCACCAACCTGCTGTGGGCCATGGCGAAACTGGTGGTCAACGGGCAGAAGCGGACTCCGGGGATCAATGAAGCCGTGGCTGCGCTGTTGCCACATGTGAACCTACAGAAAGCGAACTTTAAACCATGGGGAATCGCCAGCCTGCTGTGGGCCATAACCAAACTGGTTGAACACGGACAGGAGCGAACACCAGAACTCAACAAAGCCCTGGCTGCGTTGTTGCCCCAGGTAAACGCACAGAAAACTGACTTTAAACCACGGGAAATTGCCAACCTGCTGTGGGCCATGGCGAAACTGTTGGACAACGGGCTGGAGCAGACACCAGAGCTTAAAGCAGCTGTGGCCGCACTGTTGCCCTGTGTGAACGCACAGAGAGGCCTATTTAATGCGCAGGATATCACCAACCTTGTCTGGGCCATGGCGAAACTGCTGGACCACGGGCTGGAGCAGACAACAGATCTCAGCGAGGCCGTAACCGTGCTATTGCTGAACGCACTAAAAACCAACTTTAAACCACAGGGTATCGTCAACCTGCTGTGGGCCATGGCAAAACTGGTGGACACCGGGCTAAAGCAGACCACCGATCTCAGCGAGACCATCGCCGTGCTATTGCCCCACGTGAACGCACAGAAGGACCAATTTAATTCTCAGGGTATCGCCAACCTGCTGTGGGCCATGGCAAAACTGGTGGACAACAGGCTGGATCAGACAGCAGAACTCAAAGAGGCCGTGGCCGCGTTGCTGCTTCGCGTGAACGCACAGAAAGAACCATTTATTCCTCAGCAAATCGCCAGCCTGCTATGGGCCATCGCGAAACTGGTGGAAAACAGGCAGGAGTGGACACCAGAACTCAACGAGGCTGTGGCCACGCTGTTGCCCCATGTGAACGGACAAAAAGACCAGTTTATGGCCCAGTATATCACCAACCTGATGTGGGCCATGGCAAAACTGGTGGACAACGGGCTGGAGCAGACAGCAGAACTCAAAGAGGGCGTGGCCGCGCTATTGCCCAACGTGAAGGCACAGAAAGCTGATTTTGAACCACAGGGTCTCGCCAACCTGCTGTGGGCCACGGCAAAACTGGTGGACCACGGGCAGGAAAGGACGCCAGAGCTCAACGGCGCTCTGGCCGCGCTGTTGCCTCACGTGATGGCACAAAAAGCTCAATTTAAACCAAAGGAAATCGCCAACCTGCTGTGGGCCATGGCGAAACTGGTGGACAACAAACAGGAGCGAACAACAGCACTCGAAAGGACCGTGGCCGCGCTGTTACCTTATGTGAACGCTCAGAAAAGCCAATTTAATGCACAGGATATTGCCAACCTGCTGTGGTCCATGGCAAAACTGGTGGACAACGGACAGGACCGGACACCAGAGCTCACCCAGGCCGTGGCGGCACTGTTGATTCACGTGAACCCACAGGAAAAACAATTTATTCCCAAGCATATCGCCAGCCTGCTGTGGGCCATGGCGAAACTGGTGGACAACGGGCTGGAGCAAACATCACGGCTCTACGAGGCTGTGGCCGTGCTGTTGCCCATGGTAAACGCACAGAAAGACCAATTAACTCCCCAGCATATCACCAACCTGCTGTGGGCCATCGCGAAACTGGTGGACAACGGGCTGGAGCGAACACCGGAGTTTAACCAGGCTGTGGCCGTCCTGTTGCCTCATGTGAAGGCGCAGAAAGACCAATTTAATGCTCAGGGTATTACCAACCTGCTCTGGGCCATGGCGAAACTGGTGGACACCAGACAGGACCAGACACCAGAGTTCAACGAGGTCGTGGCTGCGCTGTTGCCCCACGTGAACGCACTGAAGGACCAATTTAATCCTCAGGGTATCGCCAACCTGCTGTGGGCCGTGGCCAAACTGGGTGAACTCATTGAGCTGAAAGAGTTTACCACCACGTGCGAATCGCTTGTCTACCAAATCCGTGAAACTCCCCGGCTCTCTCAGCAAACCCTATTGATGTCTCTCTGGGGCGTCATGGTATGCTGCGCCAGGTTGTCTCTCGCCACTGCCAATAAAAATGATGTGCTTGAAAAACTCATGGATGACCTGTTTACTCGCCTGGGAAATACATCCCCCGACAATGAAGAGGATCAATCCATCATGGCCATGGCCGCAAGTTGGCTTGGCAGGACGTGTCCGGTCATCCCCCATTACCAGACAACCATTTCAATACCGCAATCCAATTTCCGTGATCAACTCCAATCATGCATTCCCTCTTTAAAGATTGAAGAAGAAAAGTGTCTGAACTTGTTGCCTCCGGTTGACCTGCTACTGCCAGATCACAACATGGTGATTGAAATTCAGGGACCATCTCATTACGCAAGTGCTGATTTCAAAACCAGGAATGGTTCGACTCTGCTGAAAATCGCTCTGCTGAAAAAATCAGGATTTGAAGTCATTGAAATCCCGGCCAACATGCTTCGGAATCAGGATTCAATGAAATTATATATTGACCGGATAAAGGCCAGGGCAGGCATCGGGCCACAGGGTCATTCTGTATCATGATTTGGCAATAACGAATGGGTGGCATCAGGAGTAGATGAGTATCCCCAACCGTGTGGTTTTATCGATATTTCAGCAAAATGAACTTCTGAACAGAACAGCAGTCTGCTTTTTATATTTTCATGAATTAATGAAATATAACTATGCATAGAAGCTCTGCTGGTATCGGTGGTCAATACGCAGGATCCGGTAATAATTACCACCAACCGGATGACCGTGCCGCTTATTCAAGGCGTGGACAATTTAGACATGCCACCGTCAGAAAGAGGGATAACATCCCCCGCACGACTCCGGGACGTAATGAATTTTACCACTCTTCTGCCCCATATTTTGCCCAAAACCTGCCGTGCCGTTCAGTAAACCCTGCTCAAGATTTCAATGCCCTCG
>NZ_JBLYZG010000106.1:0-9231 GCF_049310245.1 Endozoicomonas sp. ALB115
TGATGAACACAACCCCGTTGGCCGTGGCAACTTTTTTGTAGCCCGCTGCGGCGGTGTAAGTAGCGTCATCACTGTCGGCCAGGTCCGCCCAGACGGTGCCGTTGACACTCGCGATGGTCAGGGTGTCGGCTGGCAGGTCACTGTCTGTGTCGTTGTCACGGATGATGTTGCGGCCACTGAGCTCACCACCCTCTTCCAGGCGGTAACGGTCATTCTCCGCCTTTGGGGAGTTGTCATTCTGCGGTGCGACATTTACAGTCAGGGCTTGAGTATCGACCCTGAATCCATCACTAACTTGAACTTCAACCTCATAGCTTATTTTACCACTTTCAAAGTCTGGCTCTGTTATGAAACTGAGAGTGCCATCAGCTTCAATCTCAAAAGAACTAGAATCTGCCCCTCCTGAAATACTGAAAATAAGATCACGACCGCTTTGATCGACATCTATCGCTGTAACTTTGGTCACTGTATTACTATTTTCCAGAACTTCGATTACAGCTTTATCGCCGCCGCCATTACTCGTAATTATTGGGGCGTCATTTTCATCAATGTCTAATAGTTCATCAGCAACAAAGCTTTCACTGTCCTCAGTCCCCCTCTGAACCCCGGAAGTATCAAAACCCGCCTCCGGTTCCACCTGAATACCGCTGAGATCGAGAATAGTCTGGCTGCCAAAACCTGAATTAACCTGACTATCCGGCTGGCCTGTTGCGGGTAGAGGAGTATCCGGGACTGGCGGAAGTTCAAACTGTTCCGCTTCTATTTCTATTTCTGCATCGTCTGGCAGGAAATTCTGATAGAAGGCGGTAAAGCTGAACTCATCATTATTGCTCAGTTCAAGTACCTGGCCATCAAACAGGTCGATATGAATAAAACCGTCGGCTCCGGTTATGACTGTTTCGTTTGGGTAGACGACATCACCAGCCTGAAGTACACGACGAGTTCCGTCAGGGGTAATGGCCTCGACCTTGCCAATGGCAAAGTGAATGGATCCGGCAGATTTGCTGGCAGTAGCTTCCTGAATAGTGTCCACGACTGGCTCCTTGTTATTGTTCCCGGGCAACTCCGGCCCTGTGTCAGTTGTAATTTTCAGATCAAAATGTTTATCGTTCGCTGAAGGCCAGCTGTCTGGCTCTCAACACCGGCTTTAACAGGTACTCAAGGAGTGTTTTCTTGCCGGTTAAAATATCTACTGAGGCGACCATTCCGACGATAACGGGGCGGCTGTTATCACCTTCATTGCCCAGGTGGCTCTTGTCGGTTTTGATTCTGGCCAGATAAAAGCTTTCGCCCTGTTCATCCGTGATGGTGTCGGCACTGATATGCGTCAGTTCTCCATCAAGACCGCCGTGGATAGTAAAGTCATAGGCGGTAAAGCGAACCGTGGCTTTCTGGCCCGGGTGCAGAAATGCAATATCCTGTGGCCGGATTCTGGCTTCAACCTCAAGAGTGTCGTCTACGGGGATGAGTTCCATCATCACCATACCCGGCTGGACAACACCGCCTTCGGTGTTGACAAGAATCTGCTTTACCACGCCTTTCATTGGTGCCTTGACCCGGGTACGTTCAACCTGGTCACTGACGGCGGTTTCTTTTGCGGTTAGTTCATGCAATTGGGCAAGGGTTTCGTTTAACTCTACTCGTGCTTTATTGACGAAGTTCAGCTGTGCCTCATTAATTCGTTGTTGTGTCTCTTCCTGTTGTGCAGCAATCCGCTCCAGATTTTTCTCGGCAATGATTTTTTCACCCCGGGTATCACTGACCTGTCGTTCAAGACGGAGCACTTCGACTCTGGACACTGCGCCTTCTGCAGACAGATCACGGGCAAGCTGGAGTTCTTCATCCAGCAACGCAAAACGGCGTGCCAGCATCTCTCGCTGCGCTTTTGTCTCAAGTGCCTGTTTCTTCTGCTGGGTCAGCTGTTGTTGATAAACACCAATACTACTGGCCAGTTCCAGCTGGCGATGATGAAAGAGTTCCTTCTCCCGGTCGGCAAGCACCGGCACGTTTGCTGTCAGCAACTCAGGCATGACCGGCTCTCCGCCTTCCACTTCTGCCAGCAAACGAGCCCTTCTGGCCATCAATGCATGACGGTTGGCCAGCTGGCCCTGGCGGGTGGAGGTAAACCGGGTGTCGTCCATCACCATCAGCACCTGCCCCTGTTCCACCAGTTCGCCTTCAGAAACCAGAATATCATCAACAATACCACCTTCCATATTCTGGACATTCTGCACCTGGCTGGAAGGAATCACTTTTCCTTCTCCACGGGTAATTTCATCCAGCTCACACCAGCCTGCCCAGAGGATAAAAGTCAGAAGACAGAGGGCAACTGTCATGATCAGTGGACGGCTTCCTCTGGTGATTTTATTGATTTCCGCCTCGCTGGCAGCATGCCAGTCAGAGCCTTGATGGTTGGCGAGGTCACTCATTTCAAATCACAACCTCCTCTGCGGTCTTCGGTGCAGAGTGTTGAGCCTTGTTCGCCCCCCTTAACACATCATTAGTACTGCCACTGACACTGATTTTTCCCTGATCAAGCACCACAATATGGTCCATCGCATCCAGCAGATTCATTTTGTGTGTCACCAGTATGACGGTGGTCTCTTTCAGTTCCAGAAGTAGCTGGCGAAAACGCGCCTCCGCCTGTGAGTCCATGGCACTGGAAGGTTCATCCATAATAATGGCCAGCGGGTTTGTCACCAGGGCCCGTGCCAGGCCAACAGCCTGAGCCTGACCACCGGACAGATGCCGTCCGCCCTCACCCACCATAAAATCCAGGCCTGCACTGCCCGCCTGGATTATGTCCTGCAAACCGGACTGCTCCAGTGCTCGCACAATATCACTGTCGCTGATCCCTTCACGGTGCATGGTGATGTTGTCACGCAATGACGCGTTAAACAGTTCTGTGCGTTGCCCAACATAGCCTACATGACGGCGAAACCAGTTCGGATCAATCTGACGAAGATCCATACCATCGACACCAATCAACCCTTTGCCAGGCTCCCGGAGCCCCATCAGCAGTTGCAGGAAAGTGCTTTTTCCAGAACCCATCCGCCCGAGAACGGCCAGCCTGGTTCCCGCCGGAATCTGCAGATTTATATCACTCAGCAGGTCAGGAGCATTCGGGTAAGCAAACGACATATTATTGATATAAAAATGCCCCTGAAACCTATCAGGCCGGAGCAATTTGCGCTCCTCTGGATACTCCTGGGGAAGGTTCATGATTTGCCCGGTATGATCCAGTGCCTGCACTGTTTTTTCATACTGGTTCAATAAACCAATCACCTGTGAGACAGGGGCAGCACAGCGACCGGAAATCATCATGATGGCGATTAACCCGCCCATGGAAAGATCACCCACACTGATGAGATAAACACCAGATATAACCAGTGCAACGGTGTTCAGCTGAAGCATTAATGTGGTGACCTGCCCGGTAATGGTCTGCAGATGACGTATTTTAAGCGAGGCATCGGCAACCTCACGGTTTATTTGGCTCCACTGCCTCTGATTCTGGTTTTCAACATTACAGCTCTTCACCGAAATCAGCCCGAGTAACAGCTCCATTAAAAAGTTCTGACGCTGGGCTGAAGCCCCCTGCTGCCGGGCAATCACGGACTGAAGAGGCCTGTTCAGCAGCCAGGCCACAGTCAGGGCAATACCAATGCAAACAACCGGAATGATTACCAGCCAGCCACCCAGCCAGACCACCAGCCCAAGAAACAGCACAACAAACGGCAAATCGATGAACGCCATGACCGTTGTCGAGGTAATAAAAGAGCGAACGCTGTCAAACTCGGCCAGCTGATTCATAAGATTTCCCGCACTGCCGGGGCGACTGGATAGCTTCAGCCCTAACAGGCGATCCATCAGGCGGGAAGACAGGGTGAGATCAACCTGTCGTCCAGCCAGGTCAATATAGCGGGATCGGATCAGTCGAATAACGGCCTCAAAAAAGAACGCAAGGACAACGCCGGTTGCCAGCATCCACAGGGTTTCAAATGCCTGGTTAGGAACAACCCTGTCGTATACATTCATAACAAACAGTGGGGATACCAGGGCAAAGAGATTGACCAGAAGACTGGCCAGCAGCACATCTCTGTAGACACGCCAATAAGGTGCAAGGGCATGCCAGAACCATGGGTAGAGAGAAGCCTGCTTATTGTTATAAGTGGTTTCTTTGTTGGTTGTATGCACTTTAATTCTTGTCGTTAGTTGAAACGTGGCTACTGCTGGATGACGGGTAATCTACGGCTCTGGGCACGGCAAATTATCCGTTGCACGAAAAAATCCGGTTTTGGCATCATCAGTGGATCAAAGCAACCTTAGCCAATCCGTAAAAAATGTGAATTCGTGCACATTTTTACCATTTTATAAGTATTATTACCACCCGAACTCACTTAACCCGGAAAAGTCAGCCGATTGAGATCAGCAGAGTTTTTTTGTGGCGGAAGGGATAATAAAAACTTATGGATGATAAGCAAAAGACAGGCAGTAATACTTTTATGACGGGTGCGGCCAGAACTCCATGATCAGTTCGGAGGCTCGCTCTTCTTCAATCGGGCCAACAACATCGATGGTCGGGTGGCAGCCTTTAAAAATCTCATGGCAATCTATATCAATAGACTGTCCTGATAGTTGCTGGAGTGTTTTGCCACTGCAACCAAATACAACTTTAGAGATGCCTGCCCAGTAAATAGCGCCAGAACACATGGCGCAGGGCTCAGAATTTGTGAACAGTGTGCACTGTTCCAGTTCATGCTGAGAGAGTATCTGATGAGCCCTGGAAATCAGATTCATCACTGAATGCCGGGTTACATCATTATCGGCAATGGACGTGTTTCCCGCCTCTATGACGACACGACCTTCCTGTGCTAGCAGTGCTGAAAATGGCAGCTGGCCATGATCAGCACTTTGCCTTGCCAGTTCTATGCTGTGTAACAGCAAGGATGAATACTCATTCATACAACATGACTCATGTTTAACAGCGGCACCAGCAGTGTAGACTGTATAAAAATGTCGTGCAGGTTAATTTTCATGCATTCATGCCTGTTCACATGAGTTTGTAGGTTTTATACTGATCAATCAGATCGGGAAGAGAATAATGTTTCCAATAATCATTACCAATATGGAGTTTTGCCGACTCACATCCATAATCATCTATAAACGTAATGATCGTTTTCTCGTTTCCCTCTAACACTTCAACCTTGGCGTTCGCTGTACCGTCTAAAGACATTCCAGGATGAAAACCAATATGAGAAGCTCCTTTGGTTGTGTGAATATCGATGACGACGAGCATTAATTTTTTAAAATTCAGACGTCCGACAACAGAATAGTTAATAGAGCCTTCGAATGTCAGAGATACAGGAGGGTTAAATGGTTCCTCCAGATTAGCCACCCTGGTGTCCTGGTCCGAATTGACGGGTGTTTTTGGAGGATCATGCGTTTGAATCTCAAAGTTTGCAAGACTGGATTGCTCTTCAGGACCAACGGGGTTCTGGCGCTGGGGCCGACTTTCTTCATGAACAGAAACATCGCGACCAGCTAATGAGGCTGCTCTTTCCTTTTTATGATCTGGCGGTTGTATTGCCGAAATCAACACTATCTTTGGATTGAGCAACATTAATAGCTGTGTCCATTGATAAACTCCTTTTCGTTACTCTCTCTGATATAATTCTATGAAGTTAGAGGCTTTTTTGGCTTTTAATTTTTTTAATGCCGTATTCAAATTTAATAATAAAATTAAGTTTGCTGAATTTTGGACAAGCAAATTAACTGATAGTTCAATTTATATCCTGATCCCTTTTCCTTTCATTAAATCCGTTGGCAGGGTAGCGGCCCACTTAAATAGTTAACCAAATAAAACATATTTTCTGACCAGATGATCAGTCACTCCCGGCAACGGCTCCTGCGCTCGCTCCTGCATCCATGCAGTCGTGCGGTGTTAGAATTCTGCGGGAGGCTGACCGAGAATAGACTGCCCTACTACTTAAAGATCCTCAGCCCATGGCATTTCCGGCAGAGCATCCAGGTTCGTGTTATACCGCTGTTCATTGAACGCCGTCTGATGATTAACCACATCCAGCAGCTCAACACACAGGGCGCAGGCGATGTACTGAATGGCTTCTTCCCGCTCAACACCTTCCAGCATCAGCCTCATCAGGGTCTCTTTTACCCTTGGTGGGTTATTTTCTGCCAGCTGGTTTTCAACTATTTCGATGATGGCCTCACCACTCATCAAATCGTCACTATCGATCATTACCATATACCCTGGAATTTTATAGAAAGCCTGCATTCTATCGAGAGTGGCATTTGAATGCTCACTGTAGATAGAAAATGAACAATGTCATTTACTGTCTATGTAGCAAAAGGGAAGCTTGTCGCACCCATTCTTCTTCCACAAAATAGACTTGCACCGTCTTTGAATAAAGAGTACCAATATCGGACAAAATTTTGGCAAACAGGAGGAAGCCTGTGTACAAAGTTTACGGAGATGCCCAGTCCGGCAACTGCTACAAGATCAAGCTGCTGATGAGCCACCTGGATATTGACTGTGAGTGGGAGCACACCAATATTCTGGGTGGCGGAACGCATACCGATGAGTTTCTGGCCATGAACCCCAATGGCAAGATTCCGGTCATGGCATTACCCGACGGGAATTACCTGTGGGAGTCCAATGCCATTCTGAACTATCTGGCTGACGGCACTGACTATCTCCCTTCAGACCCTTTCCTCAGGGCAAAAGTTCTCCAGTGGCAGTTTTTTGAGCAATACAGTCACGAGCCTTATATTGCAACGGCCAGGTTTATCGTGAAATTCCTTGGCAGACCCAAAAAGCATGAGGCTGCTCTGCAGGCCAAGAAAGCCAGTGGCTACAAGGCACTACAGGTAATGGAGACGCACCTGGAGCATCATGACTGGCTGGTTGGTGACCAGATGACCATCGCTGATATCAGCCTGTATGGCTACACGCATATTGCACCGGAGGGCGGGTATGGTCTGACCGATTTTCCTTTTATCATGGCCTGGCTTAAACGGGTCAGGGAACATCCAAAGCATGTGAAAATGGGGTAATGGCTTTAACCCGGATATTTCATAAACTGCCCCGAATCTCGCGCCGGACTTTGTCGCTCTAAGGGATTTTGTGAGGGAGCGCCGTACCGCGGAGTACGGTCGACTGAGCAAAACTCCCTTAGAGCGGCAAAGGACAAGCGAGATTGGGAGCACGTTTATGAAATATCCGGGTTAAGCCCCACCAAAGCATGTATAAAGATAACGGATACTGCTAGACTCCCCGCTCAGCACTTTTTACCTAACGCTGAGGTTAACAATGGGGTTTCTTGATCGGGTTCAGGCTGCCATGGAGAACAACAACACACTGTTGTGCGTTGGCCTTGACCCTTCACCCGAGCGCTTTCCTGCCGCTATTCAGGCGATGGATAAGTCCATCTTTGCATTCAATAAAGCCATCATTGATGCAACCGCCGACCTGGTCTGCTGTTATAAGCCCCAGGCGGCCTATTATCATGCCCATGGTGCTGAAGATCAGCTGGCCATGACCATTGATTACATTCGTACTCAATATCCGGCTATCCCGGTCATTCTCGACTCCAAGCGTGGTGATATTGGCAGCACTGCCAGCCAGTACGCCATTGAAGCCTTTGAGCGTTATCAGGCCGATGCGGTGACCGTAAACCCCTATATGGGGATTGATACCATAGAGCCATTCTCAGGCTATGCAGATAAGGGAACGGTAGTTCTGTGCCGCACCTCAAACCCCGGCGCTGCTGCTATTCAGAACCTGTCGGTCCGCCAGGCCAATGGTGAGTCGGCCATGCTGTATGAAGTGATTGCCCGGATGTGTCAGGAGCAGTGGAATAAGCATAACAATATCCTGCTGGTTGTTGGTGCCACAAACCCAACGGAGCTAAAGCGTATTCGGGACATTACCGGAGATATGACGTTCCTGGTGCCGGGCCTTGGCGCTCAGGGTGGCGATGTGGAAGCAACCGTTAAAAATGGCCTGAACAGCAAAGGCCAGGGAATTATTGTGAACTCATCCCGTGGCATTATTTATGCCAGTGGTGGCGATGACTTTGCTGAAGCCGCAAGGAACGCAGCGATGGAATTACGGGATCAGGTAAACCGTTATAGATAGTCCCAGTCTGCGACTATTGACTGGTACATCATTTCAATAAGTTTGATGTGTACAATCTCCGTTCACCCTGAGCGCCCTTCGGCTCGGCTCAGGATGCACGGACGAAGGGTGATTGGCACAGTCTTTATTCAAGGCACGGTGTTTACGCCCTTCGACTCCGCTCAGGACGAACGGAGCTTGGGAGTCATTGATCGAAGGAACCCATCAATTACATTGAAACCATGTACTAGAGTCGTTAATAGCCATCGGTAATTTAACAAAATTATTCTCACGTCGGCATGAACACCACGATCAGATTGATGTCTCTTTCATGGGTAACTTCTTTAAATTTGCCTAACAAGGTTGTTCCATGGACCGATCGTCACCAACACCCTTCTCTGTTGACCACTCAACCACTTTTCCTGATCACCGACCGTCAACAGAAAACCAATCGGAAGTACAAGCATTAAACAGGAGTTTGCGAAGAGAAGAGCCGGAAAAAATGCTCCCGGATGGTCAGACCAGGGGAGATCATGATCCATCAAAATCTTTAGCGTCTTTGCGAGCCTCCCGGCATTCAGATCCGGAAGTTTCAGTCCGTCAGAAACCATCGACAACACATCCTGCAGCGGAAGATTCAGTGGAAAGAGTCAAAGACAAAACATTATTTTTTGAAGGGAAAATAGCAGAACAACAGATCCAGACATGTCAACCCAGGCCGTATAGTTCCCCTCACTTATCAAATCAACACTGTCAACCGGCAAAAGTCAGTGCCGAAAGTCAGAGCATGCAAGACCTTCGTTATTATAGTGATCGCTCTTGTGCGCCATGGGAGCAAGAGTTCAGGGCCATTGGCCAAAACCCCACAGCATCAGCGACCACACAGCAGCCAACAGAACCATCTGCCAAAACGCCTGAAAAGGTGACGCAAGAGTTACAAAACGTGATTGATGATCTTTATGGATATCTTGTGCAATTGGGTGTCAGGCCGGAGAGTGAGTGATCAGGTGCATATTCTGGCTAATCGTGAACGCTCATTCTGGCAAAGCGTGAACACGAATTCTGGCCAGGCGTGAACATGGATTCTGGCTGATCGT
>NZ_JBLYZG010000107.1:0-8985 GCF_049310245.1 Endozoicomonas sp. ALB115
GGCAACCAACCTCTCGCCGTATGGTGTTGCGGATATCACCAGAGGTGAAAGCCTTGGGTTTAATATTCGCTTCCCCGGGCAGTATGCGGATAGTGAGAGTGGGTTGTATTACAACCGGTTCAGGGATTATGCGCCGGGTAACGGTAGGTATGTCCAGAGTGATCCGATTGGGTTGCTTGGCGGATTAAACGGATTTTCCTATGTGACGGCCAGCCCCAATACACAAGTTGACCCATATGGTTTAACAGGTGTAATTGGAAGTGCTTTGCCGCCACCACCACCAACTACCTATCTTGGAAATATACAGGTTGAAGGGCCATATGTGTCTCCAAGAACTCCAGTAGAACAATTATTCAATGTGGGAGCTAGTAAAGTGGTTGAAACGGTGACGTCTAGCGCTTTAAAGGTTAGTCCTAAGTCAGGCAATATTATACCAAATCCTATTGGTGTATTTGTCGGTACTTTAACCTATACAGGTGGGCTGGGCTGTCAAACCTTGGATTGTGACAATGATGGCGATGGTTATCCAGATCTTGAGTATGCAAATATGTGTCCTTCAGGCGTTGAGTGAATAATGAGTGAGCATAGCGTTTTGTATCATAAGTGGTGGGTGTCTGGCATGGTCATGCTCCCCTCCTACCTGTTCATGGGACTGATTTTATCAAAGTTGGTTGGAGAGGCTTGGCTACTTGTCTTTATCTTCTCACTATGGTTGATAAGTTATGTATATGCAAAGATCATAATTACACCACCACAGCGACTACTTAAATACAGGAAGAGATACCTAACATTTGGGCTGTTCATATGTCAGTCTCTCTTTTTGGTATTAATTTATTTGATTCTTGACTGAAATATTTTCCGTAAAACACTGCAACTAATAACTAATCATGCTTCTATTTTCATGGATAGGAGCAATAAACGCTTGCAGCTAAAGTCAAAAACTTTTATTTGGCTCCCATGCTTAGGTCTTATATATTGCTACTTGGTCTCAGAAACTCAGTAGTTTGTACAGAAATCTTCTTTGCCTGTGTTACCTGCATGCAGGATGCATTACCATAGCTGAATGAGCGACAAAGTAATGATAAAAAAGTAAAGATGTTAATATGATGTCGGGTTGTGAAGCATCTACAGATCAGAAAGGATTCACTCTGATAGAACTGTTGGTGGTGATTGTGATCACTGGTGTTTTACTCGGCATTGCCTTAATTAATCCACTACAGAAAAACAACAAAAACTTGACAGTAGCTCAGGCTCAGCGGCTGATGCTATTGATGACGAAAGCCAGAGATCAGGCCATGGAGCGTAACCGTGAACTGGGGTTATCCATAGATCGTGGGACGGATTATCGGTGGTGGCAGCTGGGTGATGATATGAGTTGGCAGCTTGTAAAAGAACCTCCTTTCCAGCCTTACCGGTTACCGGAAAATCTATTGATACGCCTGGAAGTTTTACACTATCAAGACCCAGACAACACTGGCGAAGCTGTCATTCCTGATCTTGTATTTTTTTCGGATCGACAAGTAACACCTTTTCAATTGGAAATCTCAGGCCCTGATGATTCCGGGTTCATCACCATGGGCAGTGACGGGTTGTCTGATGTTGCAATCATGGAGTAAGCCCAAAGGGTTCACCTTGATGGAAGTTATGGTAGCGCTGGCTATTTTTTCAGCCACCGCCGCCATGCTGGTGCTGACAGATGGAAATACCACCAGGCAGGCCAGGGATGTCCGCAACAAGCTGCTTGCCGCACAAGTGGCTCATTATTATGTGAACAATGCGTATGCAGAACCATGGCGCGTTGTGGTTGGGCAACGTGTGGAGCATAGGCAGCAATTTGGTCATTCGTGGTTTGTTGTTCAGCAGGTTGCACCTTCATCCTCACCGTTACTGAGGCGGGTGGAAGTAAACGTTTATGAAGGGGATCAACCTCCTTCGGAATTGTCAGTGACTATTGCCCGTTTGGTGAGTTATGTTCGGGTGGTCAGCCTATGAGGAAAGTCCAGGGTTTCACGCTGCTGGAGCTGCTGATTGCTATCTCAATCTTTGCCGTTATCAGCAGTGCAGCCTACCGATTACTACACTCTGCTACGAATGCGCGGGAAGCCATCGATGATGTATTCCATCAGTTAAGTGGTTTGCAGCGTCTGCAATCTACGCTCGAAAATGATTTCTCACAGGTAGTGCTACGACCTGCCCGAAATCAATTTGGCGATGTTGAGCCGGCTTTTTTTACATCCAACCAACAAGGGGGTGTTTTATCTTTTACCCGGGCAGGTTGGCGAAACCCCCGGCAGGAGAAACGCAGTAGTCTGCAACGGGTTGTATACACCTTGATGGAGGATCGGCTGATTCGCTCATTCTGGCCAGTGGTTGATCGCGCTTATCAGTCAGAAGTTGTTGAGCAAGTCGTATTGAACGGCATTCGTGAGATGGATATTCAGTATTTAAACTATCAACGACAATGGCAGGATAGCTGGACAGCTTCTGAAAATTTGAGCCAAATGCCAATCGCCATAAAGATCAAAATCACTCATGCGGAACTGGACGATATTCCGCTGGTTTTTCCTATGGTTGACTATCAGGCAGTTGATACTTCCAAACAAGGGGCCAAGTTATGATCGCCCATCAAAAGCAGCAAGGTGTTGCCCTGCTTTCGGTGATGTTGATTGTTTCGGTGCTGATTTTTATCAGTACCGAGGTGTTAGTGACCCTGAAGTCCAATACCCGAAAAACGGCGTTCACTCTAGATCAAATGCAGGCGCGGCACTACGCCATGGGTGCAGAGCAGTACGTTATTGCATTACTGGAAGAGGACTTTCTGAAAGACCAAGGTAAAGCCACTGCCTTGGACTCCCTGGATGAGAACTGGAATGTGCAACGAGTCAGTTATGAAGTCGGACAGGGCGATATTCAGATTACGGTGGTTGATGAGCAAGGCAAGCTCAATGTGAATAACCTGACAGATGCATCCGATAATGCCTCAGTGACTATGGTTAAAAACCTGCTGAAGCACTTCGCCATGGATGAGCGCGTGGCCTTTTTAATTCGTGATTGGGTGGACAGCAATCAACAACTGTCGCCCCAGGGAGCTGAAGATAATCAGTACCTGATGATGCCTGAACCTTATCGTACGGGGGATCGTCACATGGCTTCGCTGTCTGAGTTGGCGGCGCTAACAACAGTGACATTACATCGGGTGCGAAATATATCGAGCGTGATGACAGCTCTCCCGGAGAAGACGCATATCAATTTGAATACTGCCTCTGAAAAGGTATTGCTGAGTCTGTCCGACCAGCTATCGAAAGCTGACGTCAAAGCTATTGTTGATTTACGCTCAGGTGCCCCATTGACGACACTGGATGATCTTAAAATGATCCCAAGTATGAATAGCAAAGTTGGATTACTTAACAAGTTGCCTGTGGGGTTTTCCAGCCAGTTTTATTCTGCACTTATCAAGGTTCAATTTCAGAGTGCACAATTCCAGATGAAAACTCTTTTGTACAGGAAGAAGGACGGTATAGTGCAGGTTGCAGCACGGGAAGTCGGGCCAGATTATCATTGGCCATTGCCTGAGCATCAGCCGGAAAGCCCGGAGGGATAATAATAAGATGCAAGATGAGTTGTTTATTCGGGTTCTTCCTTCTCTGAACCCCTTATCTCCTGAGAGCCTTGTGTGCTGGTCGCTGCTGGCAGAAAAAAGCAGTAAAGACAGCATTAACTCTGAAGTTGAGTGCACACTGGCTACTTTGGGGGAATCTATTGTGACAGAGGGTTTTGACGTTTCATCGTTTACATCAACTGTGACGGTGCCCGGAGAGTTGGCTTCGCTATGGCGGCTTCAGGTGAACGATGGGCAAAAGAAACGGTTGGCTGCTGTGCTGCCGTTTATGCTTGAAGAGCAGTTTGCAGTAAACATAGAAACGATTCACTTTGCTACCACGAAACCGGATAGCTACAACAAAGTATTGGCGGTAGCCATAGCTCACCTTGATATGGAGTATCTGCTTGCTCTACTGGATGATACGGGTATTCAGCCATTAAGGGTTTATTCAGAAGCTAATCTCACCATTTTTCAGCAAAAGGAATGTTTCTTATTAATGGATGGCTCAAGTTACATTCTGGGATTGGAAGGTGTCGCACCGGTTTGTCTTACTGATAACTCTGTGCGCGGGGTGCTCGGCCAACTTTCTACTGAGACAGTAACAAAACTGAGTGTAATCGAAGCATTGCAATCTTCCGTTCCGAGATTGCCAGAAATACAACAATGGATAGTTGAATCGAATCTTGAGTCTCGTGCTGAACAGTCTCCTTATAGTGTTACTGGTTTACTCAAAGCTATGTATCGGTCAGGTATTGGGGATTCCAGGCTGATCAATCTGCGCTCAGGTTGTTACCAGGTCGGCGCTTCCAAACCAGAAAATCAAGAGATCTTGAAAAATATTGCAGCCATGGCATCAGTCTGGTTGGTTAGCAGCTTACTGTTTCTTGGTTACAGTGGGACATATTTTGCTGAG
This sequence comes from Endozoicomonas sp. ALB115, assembly GCF_049310245.1. Taxonomy (NCBI): domain Bacteria; kingdom Pseudomonadati; phylum Pseudomonadota; class Gammaproteobacteria; order Oceanospirillales; family Endozoicomonadaceae; genus Endozoicomonas; species Endozoicomonas sp. ALB115. The sequence goes on from NZ_JBLYZG010000107.1 coordinate 4,515, forward strand.
AAAAAAAGGGAGTATTGGATTAAGACTGCCGAAGTGTATCTCGATGCTTTCCCTCACGATCAGTCAATGCTCGCTGCGGTCAAGCAAGGCAATTCAGCAATCAGCATCGAACCCCGCCTTAAGAGCCGACTTCAACAACCTGAAAAAGGGGCGGGCACCAGTGTGCTGATGATGTTACAGGCCTTGTCTCAAGCGGTAGATGCCGTTGATGGTGTTAGTATTGATCCGGTTTTTTATGACTTTGATGCAACAGCTGGGCAATTGGTGCTGGAATTCAGCGCCACAGAGCTGGAGCAAGTTAATCAATTACAGACAGCTCTTCAGGAATCCGGACTTGGTGTTCACCTGGATAATGCACGTCAGGTTAAAAATAAGGTAATGGCCAGATTGACAATAAGGAGCAACGGATGAGCCAGTTTTCTGAAAAGTTAACCTTACTTTTTGCTCCTGTCATCAGTGGGTGCAGGCAGCTTTCTGTCAGAGATCAGCGAGCATTAATTATCTTATTTGCAGCCCTGTTGTCATTAAGTATTTACGCACTGCTTTGGAGTCCGGTATTTGACTGGTCCAGCACCCAAAAGTCCGATTTCCATAACCAGTTGGCGGAATATCAATGGGTACAGGAAAATGCAGGTCAAGTGAAGTATAGTGACCAAACAGTCAAGAATAATGAGCCGATAGCTATCGTCGCAGGAAAAGTCGCAAAAGAGTCAGGTATTGCCTTCAGCAAAGTACAGCCCGGAAGGCAGGGGCTTGCTATCTGGCTCGATGAGGCGGTTTATAAAGATTTACTGACATGGATTTATGCTCTGGATACCCAGTATGAATTGTCAGTCTCAAAACTCAGGGTAAATCGGCTGCAATCTCCGGGCATTGTTAAAGCCTTTCTGCAGCTGGAGACATCAGGAAAAAGTCATGGGATGTAAGCATGAATAAGAATAATCAACAGTCCGGTTTTACGTTGATCGAAATTATGGTGGTTGTCGTCATTCTTGGCATATTGGCAGCCATGGTTGGCCCTCAAATTTTAGGCAGGCCGGATCAGGCGAAGGTAACCGTTGCACGGTCAGATATTGAAGCCATTTCTCAAGCTCTTGAGCTTTATCGGCTGGATAATGGAATTTACCCCACAACAGACCAGGGGTTGCAGGCCTTGGTTAAAAAGCCTGGAATTTCACCAGAACCCAAGCGCTGGAACCCCGAAGGGTATATGAAGAAAGCACCTGTAGATCCCTGGGGGCATGAGTATATGTATCTTCATCCTGGTAACAACAGCCGATTTGACCTCTACTCCCTTGGAGCAGATGGACGGGAAGGTGGAGATGCGCTTGATAAAGATATAAATAACTGGTCAGAAGAGTCTTAGAGGCTACCAGGGATGATTTTGTTATGAGTCTGGCGTTTGGTGATTCCGTAGATGTTGGTCAGCAGTTGTACCGATTACCGTTTTATTATGCAAAAAAGCACGGTGTTATTCTTGTCAGCCAGGAGGGTGGGCACTTGGTGTATTTTCACACTTTCCCCAAACCACAAGTTTGTGGCGAGTTGCTGAGAAAGACCAGGTCCGAGATCAGTTATGTACAAATCAGTGAAACTGACTTTGCTGAGAAACTGTCAAGTTTTTATCAAAATGACAGTTCAGAGATGTTACAGGATGCAGCTGACCTGGGTGACAAAATGGACTTAAATAGCTTGGCGGATGTCGTGCCTAAGGCAGAAGACCTGCTTGAGCACAGTGATGATGCGCCAGTTATTCGTCTGATCAATGCCATGATAGCTGAAGCGGTGAAAGAGAATGCTTCTGATATTCATCTTGAAACGTTTGAAGCAACGCTGGTTGTTCGCGTCAGGGTGGATGGTGTTTTAAGAGAGATACTTGAACTACAGAGAAAACTGGCTGCGTTACTGGTATCCAGAATCAAGGTTATGGCGAAACTGGATATTGCCGAAAAGCGCATTCCACAGGATGGTCGAATCTCTCTGAAAGTGGCCGGCAAAGAATTTGATATTCGTGTTTCCACCCTTCCATCAACGAATGGGGAAAGGGTTGTGCTTCGTCTGTTAAATAAGGCTCTGGATAAGTTAACCCTTGACTACCTGGGGCTGTCAGAAGATCAAAAACAGACGCTTAATCAGTTGATTCATAAACCCCATGGCATTGTTTTAGTGACAGGGCCGACTGGCTCAGGAAAAACGACAACGTTATACGCAGGCCTGCGTACATTAAACGACTCACTCCGAAACATTCTGACGATTGAAGATCCTGTTGAATACAAACTGAATGGCATAGGCCAAACCCAGGTGAATGCCAAGGTGGATATGACCTTTGCTCGAGGCCTGCGGGCCATATTGAGACAAGATCCGGATATAGTTATGGTCGGCGAGATCCGGGATAAGGAAACAGCGGATATAGCAGTTCAGGCCAGCCTGACCGGACACTTGGTACTTTCTACCTTGCATACGAATACAGCCGTTGGTGCTATTACAAGATTGCAGGATATGGGCATCGAGTCCTTCCTTTTATCCTCAAGTTTAATGGGGGTTGTGGCACAACGGCTTGTAAGAACCTTGTGCAATGAGTGCAAACAGCCTTATGAAATGACTGAAGATGAAAGCCAGGTGCTTGGAATTACTCATGATACGTATCAAGTATACAGAGCTAACGGATGCTCTGCCTGTAGCTCATCAGGCTACCGTGGCCGAACCGGACTTTATGAAATACTGAGTGTTGATGAAAATATTCGACGAATGATTCATGGAAGAGTCAGTGAGCAGGAGGTATTGAACGGTTTTCGTAAGAAAGCAGCCGGTCTTATCGATGATGGGGTTAGAAAGATACTGGCTGGAGAAACAACTATTGAAGAGGTTCTGAGGGTCACCCGGAAAGAAGAATAACGTAGGGATTTTGCTTGATATGGCAGCTTATGAATACGTAGCACTGGACGAAACCGGGCTAGAGCAGAAAGGTATGTTTGAGGCGGATAGTGCTCGACAGGTCAGACAGATACTTAGAGAGAAAAGTTGGACCCCAGTAACGGTTGAAAGCATGATGTTTAGTCGGCAAGAACATCAGGCTAAAGGTAGGCTGACTTATAAACGCAGCATTCGAACCTCTGAGCTGGCAATTCTTACACGACAGCTGGCAACATTGGTGCAGGCAGCCATGCCTCTGGAAGAAGTACTCTTTGCAGTAGCCAGCCAGCAAGAAAAGCTGCACCTGAGAAATATTATTTTATCGGTTCGCAGTAAAGTGATGGAAGGCTATACACTCGCCCAGAGTATGGAAGCTTATCCCCACATTTTTCCGAAAATGTATATTGCATCTGTGGCGGCCGGTGAGCATTCAAGCTACCTTGACCGGGTATTACAGCAACTGGCTGATTTCACAGAAGCAAAAATGCAGTCAAAAAGGCTTATACAACAGGCGGTAATTTATCCAGTTATTCTAATGGTGGCTTGTATTGCAATAGTTAGCTTTCTGCTGGGTTATGTTTTACCAGATATTATTTCTGTATTTATGGGCTCTGGTCAGAAATTACCGCCAATCACGTTGATGCTTATAGAAATGAGCAATTGGATGCAGCAATATTGGCCACTGCTTTTGGCTATGTTGGTGCTGTCTGTCTTTGCAGTTAGATTTTTGCTGAATCGGCCCAATATTCGCTATTTATGGGACAAGTTACTTCTTGATTTGCCGGGGATTGGCAAGTTCACCAAATCCTACAATACATCCCGTTTTGCAAGTACGCTGAGTATATTGACGAAAAGCGGAATCACTCTCGTGGATGGGCTGAACATCGCTGCTCAGGTAGTGAACAACGTCGTTCTTAAGCAGACAGTTGAAAGAATTGGCACGAGGGTAAGTGAGGGTAGTAGTTTGAACAAAGCAATGCTGGAGGCTGGTTATTTCCCCCCGCTTATGCAACACATGATTGCCAATGGAGAAGCCACCGGAGAACTTGATCAGATGCTTGAAAGGGCCGCGACTCATCAGCAGCAGGAACTGAGTGATAAAGTAGCACTCTGTCTTAGCCTGCTTGAGCCGATGATGTTAATTTTGATGGGTGCTGTAGTAATGACCATCGTAATTGCGATACTGCTACCAGTATTGAATATGAATCAGCTGTTGAGTTAATGGGGAAAGAAGTCTGACAGATAGTTGTCTGGGCAGCGCAGTCGAAATTAATATATTTATCTCCTGCCAAAGAAGTTTAAGTCAAGCATAACGCATTGAATTAATTAGCTATTTTAATTTTTATCAAACTATATTGTTACATTGGTATGGGTTGAGTAAAAGCAACCAGAATGTTTTATCAAACTTTACTTAGTTTTGGTTAAAAAATACACGAAATAAGACTGTTTTTTTATCAAACTATTATGTCAGCTACTCCCGATGAATACACGTCAGCTGCCACAACCAGAAAACTGACATACTCATAATTTCTGAAAACACAAGAGAACCCTCAACTTT
>NZ_JBLYZG010000108.1:0-8836 GCF_049310245.1 Endozoicomonas sp. ALB115
TGTTGCCCCACGTGAACGCACAGAAAGACCAATTTATTCCTCAGCATATCGCCAACCTGCTGTGGGCCATGGCGAAACTGGTGGACAACGGGCAGGAGCAGACACCAGAGCTCAAAGAGGCTGTGGCCGCACTGTTGCCCCAAGTGAACGCACAGAAAGACCAGTTTATTCCTCAGCATATCACCAACCTGCTGTGGGCCCTGGCGAAACTGGTGGACAACGGGCAGGAGCAGACACCAGGGCTCAAAGAGTCCGTGGCCACGCTATTGCCCCGTATAAAGGCACAGAAAGCGAACTTTACACCACAGGCAATCACCAACCTGCTGTGGGTCGTGGCAAAACTGGCGAACAGCGGGCAGGAGCTGACACCAGAGCTCAAAGAAGTCGTGTCCGCGCTGTTGCGCCACGTGAACGCACAGAAAGCTCACTTTAAACCACAGGAAGTCACCAACCTGCTGTGGGCCATGGCGAAACTGGTGGATAACGGGCAGGAGCAGACTCCAGGGCTCATCGAGGTTGTGGTCGCGTTGTTGCTCCACGTTAACGCACAAAAAGACCAATTTAATGCCCAGGGTATTGCCAACCTACTGTGGGCCATGGCGAAACTGGTGGACAACGGGCACGAGCAGACACCAGAGTTCAACGAAGCGGTGGCTGCGCTGTTGACCTGCGTAATCGTACAAAAAGCTAACTTTAAACCACAGGAAATCGCCAACCTGCTGTGGGCCATGGCGAAACTGGTGGACCTTGGGCAGGAGCAGACACCAGGGCTCAACGAGGCTGTGGTCGCGCTGTTGCCCCTCGTGAACGCACAGAAAGACCAATTTAATGCCCAGGGTATTGCCAACCTGCTGTGGGCCACGGCCAAACTGGGTGAACTCGTTGAGCTGAAACTGGCTACCTCTGCGTTCGAATCGCTTGTCTATCGAATCAGTGAGAACCTTCAGTTTTCGCAGGAAGAGATATCGATGTCTCTCTGGGGAGTCATGGTATGCTGTGCCAGGTTGGCTCTAGACTCCAATGAAAATAAAAATAACGTGCTTGAAAAGCACATGGATGACCTGTTGACTCGCCTGGAAAATACCTCGCCAGATAATGAAGAGGATCAATCCATCATGATCATGGCCGCAAGTTGGCTTGGCAGAGCGTGTCCGGTCGTCCACCATTACCAGAAAGCCATTTCAAAAACCCAGGCCAACTTCCGCTATCAACTCCAATCATGCATTCCATCGTTGAGGATTGAAGAAGAAAAGAGCCTGAACGCATTACCTCCGGTTGACCTGCTGCTGCCAGATCACAACATGGTGATTGAAATTCAGGGACCATTTCATTACGTGAATGGTGATTTCAAAACCAGGAATGGTTCGACTCTGCTGAAAATCGCACTGCTGAAAAAATCAGGATTTGAGGTCATTGAAATCCCGGTCAACATGCTTTGGAATCAGGACTTAATGAAACCCTATATTGATCAAATAAAGACCAGGATAGGCATCCCCCCACAGGAGCATGGCTCTGTATCATTTAATAGAGGGTGGGCAGATGCTGCATACGTGACTTGTGAAGAACACTTAGAAGAGCAAACCAACCCAGCAAAGAAGAAGAAGAGAAGAAGAAAACAAACAGTCAGTAATCGCCTGCCTCCCATCATGACTCAAGTAAACTTTTCCGCAAAATGAACTTCTGGGCAGAACAGCAGTCTGCTTTTATGTTTTCATGAATTAATGAAATATAATTATGGATAGAAGTTCTGCTGGTATCAGTGGTAGATACACAAGATCAGATAATGATTACAACCAACCGAATGGTCATGCCCCTTCTTCAAGGTGTGGTCGATATAGACATGCCACAGTCAGACAGCGGGATAGTCACCCCCACTCTACCCCGGGATGTAACGAATTTCACCATTCTTCTGGCACACGCCCTTCTCAATATTTAATACACCGTTCAGTAAACTCTGCTCATGATTTTAATGCCCTCATCAAACCAGAAATAATGGCTGGTCTGGTGAGGAAATCGGATCGTTTCGGTCATCGCTATGATGGGAGAGATCACGGTCTATATGCCAGTTCAGTTAAAAAATACACGTCATCTGCTAAAAGACCATTAAATCGAGCGGAACAAAGCCAGCTGATGCGTTTGCTGCAAAATTTCGCAGCAACACGGAGCTGGAATTGGCGAAGCCTGACGACAACACTTCATTCATTGACTTCAGCGGGCGTTTTTAGTCTTCATAAACCCATGGATGAGCGAGTTAAACTTACGCAGGCTAGCTTATTGTCAACCCTATTTGATGCAATAATATTTAACTGCAACCAAAAACCTCCAGCCAGGGATATTGATGCCCAGGGTGTCGCCAACCTGCTGTGGGCAATGGCAAAACTGGTGGACAACGGGCAGGAACGGACACCAGAGTTCAACGAGGCCCTGGTCGCTTTGTTACACCACGTGAACGCACAAAAAGCTCACTTTAAACCACAGGAAGTCACCAACCTGGTGTGGGCCATGGCGAAGCTGGTGGACAACGGCCAAGAGCAGACACCAGATCTCAAAGAGGCCATGTTCGCTCTGTTGCCCTATGTGAACGTACAGAAAGACCGATTTATTCCTCAGGCTATCACCAACCTGCTGTGGGCCATGGCGAAAATGGTAGACAACGGGCAGGAGCATACACCAAGGTTCAAAGAGGCCGTGGCTGCGCTGTTGCCCCGCGTGAACGCACAGAAAAACCAACTTAATGCCCAGGGCGTTGTCAACATGCTGTGGGCAATGGCGAAACTGGTGGACAACGGGCTGGAGCGGACACCAGGTCTCAAAGATGCGGTGGCCGCCCTGCTGCCCCTCCTGAATGCAAAGAAAGACCAATTTAACGCCCAGGGCATTGCCAACCTTCTGTGGGCCATGGCGAAACTGGTGGACAACCGGCTGGAGCGGACACCAGGGCTCAACGAGGCTGTGGCCGCCCTGCTGCCCCTCGTGAACACACAGAAAGACCAATTTATTCCTCAGCATATCGCCAACCTGCTGTGGGCCATGGCGAAACTGGTGGACAACGGGCTGGAGTGGACACCGCAGCTCAAAGAGGGCGTGGCCGTGCTGTTGCCACAAGTGAACCCGGAGAAAGCTAACTTTAAACCACAGGAAATCGCCAACCTGCTGTGGGCCATGGCGAAACTGGTGGACAACGGACTGGAGCAGTCGCCAGAGCTCAACGAGGCCGTGGCCGCCCTATTGCCCCTCGTGAACGTACAAAAAGCTAACTTTAAACCACAGGGTATCGTCAACCTGCTGTGGGCCATGGCAAAACTGGTGGACAACGGGCTGGAGCGGACACCAGAGTTCAAAGAGGCCATGGTCGCCATGCTGCCCCTCCTGAACGCACAGAAAAACCGACTTAATGCCCAGGGCATTGCCAACCTGCTGTGGGCCATGGCGAAACTGGTGAACAACGGGCAGGAGCAGACAACAGAGCTCAACGAGGCCGTTGCTGCGCTGTTGCCTCGCGTGAATTCACAGAAAGACCGATTTATTCCTCAACATATTGCCAACCTGCTGTGGGCCATGGCAAAACTGGTGGACCACGGGCTGGAGCGGACACCAGAGCTTAACGAGGCCGTGGCGGCGTCGTTGCCCGACGTGGACGCACATAAAGCTAACTTTAAACCTCAGGAAATCGCCAACCTGCTGTGGGCCATGGCGAAACTGGTGGACAACGGGCAGGAGCAGACACCAGAGCTCAAAGAAGCAGTGACCGCGTTGTTGCGCCACGTGAGCGCACAGAAAGCCAACTTTAAACCTCAGGAAATCACCAACCTGCTGTGGGCCATGGCGAAACTGGTGGACAACGGGCAGGAGCAGACAACAGAGCTCAACGAGGCCGTGGCCGCGCTGTTGCCCCAAGTGAACGCACAAAAAGACCAATTTATTCCTCAGCACATCGCCAACCTGCTGTGGGCCTTGGCGAAACTGGTGGACAGCGGGCAGGAGCAGACACCAGGGCTCAACGAGGCCGTGGCTACCCTGTTGCCCCTTGTGAGCGCACAGAAAGACCAATTTAATACCCAGGGCATTGCCAACCTGCTGTGGGCCATGGCGAAACTGTTGGACAACGGGCTGGAGCGGACACCAGAGTTCAAAGAGGCCACCGCCGCCTTGCTGCCCCTCCTGAACGCACAGAAAAACCGACTTAATGCCCAGGGCATTGCCAACCTGCTGTGGGCCATGGCGAAACTGGTGGACAACGCGCAGGAGCGGACACCAGAGCTTAACGAGGCTGTGGTCGTGCTGCTACTTCTCGTGAACGCACAAAGAGCTAACTTTAAATCACAGGAAATCGCTAACCTGCTGTGGGCCATGGCGAAACTGGGTGAACTCGTTGAGCTGAACGTGGTTACCTCTACGTTCGAATCGCTTGTCTATCGAATCAGTGAGAACCCTCAGTTATCTCAGAAAGAGATATCGATGTCTCTCTGGGGAGTAATGCTCTGCTGTGCCAGGTTGTTTCTAGACTCCAATACCAATAAAAATAACGTGCTTGAGAAGCACATGGATGACCTGTTCACTCGCCTGGAAAATACATTGCCAGATAATGAAGAGGATCAATCCATCATTACCATGGCTGCAAGTTGGCTTGGCAGAACCTGTCCGGTCATTCCCCATTACCAGACGACCATTTCAAAAACCCAGGCCGACTTCCGCGATCAACTCCAATCATCTATTCCATCTCTGAAGATTGACGAAGAAAAGAGTCTGAACTCATTACCCCCGGTTGACCTGTTTCTGCCAGATCACAATATAGTGATCGAAGTTCAGGGACCGTCTCATTACGTGGGTGGTGATTTCAAAACTAGGAATGGTTCGACTCTGCTGAAAATCGCACTGCTGCAAAAATCAGGATTTGAGGTCATTGAAATCCCGGCTAACCAGCTTTTGCACAACGATTTAATGAAACCATATATTGATCAAATAAAGATCAGGATAGGCATCCCGCCACAGGGGCATGACTCTGTTTCACTTAAAAGAGGGTGGACAGATGCTGCATACGTTACTGCCGAAGAACATTTACAAGAGCAAACCAACCCGGCAAAGAGGAAGAAAACAAACAGTCAGTAATCGCCTTCCTCCCATCATGTCTCAAGTAAACTTTTCCGCAAAATGAACTTCTGAGCAGAACAGCAGTCTGCTTTTTATATTTTCATGAATTAATGAAATATAATTATGGACAGAAGCTCTGCAGGTATCAGTGGTCAATACGCAAGGTCAGATAACGGTTACAATCAACCGAATGGCCATGCCCCTTCTTCAAGGCGTGGGCGATACCGACATGCCACAGTCAGACCATGGGATCATCCCCCCCACACTGCACCGGGTCGCCATGAATTTTACCATTCTTCTGGAGCAAACTCTTCTCAACATCTACAGGGCCGTTCAGTAAACCCTGCTCAGGATTTTAATGCCCTCATCAAACAGGAAATAATGGATGATTTGTTGAGAAAATCGGATCGTTGCGGTCACCGCTATGATGGGAGACATCACGGTCGATATGCCAGTTCAATTAAAAAATACACGTCAGCTGCTAAAGGACCGTTAAATCGCACAGAACAAAGCCAGCTGATGCGTTTGCTGCAAAATTTTACCGCAACACGGAGCTGGAATTGGCGAAGCCTGACGACAACACTGCACTCATTTACTTCAGCAGGCGTTTTTATCCGTCATAAACCCATGGATGAGCGTGTTCAGCTCACTCAAGCTGCCTTATTATCGACGCTACTGGATGCAATAATATTCAAGTGCAACCAAAAACCTGAAGCCAGTGATATTAGTGCTCAGGGTATCGCTAACCAGCTGTGGGCCATGGCGAAACTGGTGGACAACGGGCAGGAGCAGACAGAAGAGTTCAAAGAGGCTGTGGCCGCGTTGTTGCCCCACGTAAACGTACAGAAAGACCAATTTGTTCCTCAGGCTATCGCCAACCTGGTATGGGCCATGGCGAAAATGGTAGACAACGGACAGGAACACACACCAGAACTCAAAGCGACCGTAGCCGCACTGTTACCCCGCGTGAACGCACAGAAAGCCCAGTTTAATGCCCAGGGTATCGCCAACCTACTGTGGGCCATGGCGAAACTGGTGGACAACGGGCTGGAGCCGACAGCAGAGCTCAAAAAGGCCGTGACCGTGTTGTTGCCCCATGTGAACGCACAGAAAAAACAATTTATTCCTCAGGGAATCGCCAACCTGCTGTGGGCCATAGCGAAACTGGTGGACATCGGCCAGAAGCGGACACCAGGGCTCAACGAAGCCGTGGCCGCCCTGTTGCCCGAAGTGAACGCACAGAAAGAGCAATTTATTCCTCAGGCTATCGCCAACCTGCTGTGGGCCATGGCAAAACTGGTGGACAACAGGCAGGAGCAGACACCAGAGCTCAACGAGGCCGTGGCCACGCTGTTGCCCCGTATAAAGGCACAGAAAGACCAGTTTATGCCTCAGAATATCGCTAACCTGCTGTGGGCCATAGCGAAACTGGTGGATAGCGGGCAGGAGTCGACACCAGAGCTCAACGAGGCCGTGGCCGTGCTGTTGCCCCAAGTGAACGCACAGAAAGACCAGTTTATTCCTCAGCATATCGCCAACCTGCTGTGTGCCCTGGCGAAACTGGTGGACAACGGGCAGGAGCAGACACCAGGGCTCAAAGAGTCCGTGGCCACCCTATTGCCCCGTATAAAGGCACAGAAAGCGAAATTTACACCACAGGAAAACGTCAACTTACTGTGGGCCATGGCGAAACTGTTGGACAACGGGTACGAGCGGACACCAGAATTCAAAGAGGCCATGGCCACGCTGTTGCCTTGCGTGAACGCACAGAAAGGCCAATTTAATGCCCAGGGTATCCCCAACCTGCTGTGGGCCATGGCGAAACTGGTGATCAACGGCGAGGAGAGTTCACTTGGGCTCAACAAAACATTGGCCGTGCTGTTGCCCCATGTGAGCGCACAGAAATACCACTTAAATGCCCAGGGTATCGCTATTCTGCTGTGGGCCATGGCAAAACTGATTGACAACGGTCAGGAGTGGACTCCAGAGCTCAACGAGGCTGTGGCCGCGCTATTGCCCCTCGTAAACATAAAGAAAGACCAATTTATTCCTCAGCATATCGCCAACCTGCTGTGGGCCATGGCAAAACTGATTGACAACGGTCAGGAGTGGACACCAGAGCTCAACGAGGCTGTGGCCGCGCTATTGCCCCACGTGCACTTACAGAAAGCTAACTTTAAACCACAGGAAATCGCCAACCTGCTATGGGCCACGGCGAAACTGGTGGACAGCGGGCAGGAGAAGATACCAGGGCTCATGGAGGCCGCGGCCGCGCTGTTGCCCCACGTGAACGCACAGAAAGCTGACTTTACACCACAGACAATCACCAACCTGCTGTGGGTCATGGCAAAACTGGCGAACAATGGGCAGGATCTGACACCAGAGCTCAAAGAAGTCGTGTCCGCGCTGTGGCGCCACGTGAACGCACAGGAAGCTCACTTTAAACCACAGGAAATCACCAACCTGCTGTGGGCCATGGCGAAACTGGTGGATAACGGGCAGGAGCTGACCGCAGGGCTCAAAGAGGCTGTGGCCGTGTTGTTGCCCCACGTAAACATACAGAAAGATCAATTTGTTCCTCAGGCTATCGCCAACCTGCTGTGGGCCATGGCGAAACTGGTGGACAACGGGCACGAGCAGACACCAGAGTTCAACGAAGCGGTGGCTGCGCTGTTGACCTGCGTAATCGTACAAAAAGCTAACTTTAAACCACAGGAAATCGCCAACCTGCTGTGGGCCATGGCGAAACTGGTGGACAACGGGCAGGAACAGACACCAGGGCTCAACGAGGCTGTGGTCGCGCTGTTGCCCCTCGTGAACGCACAGAAAGACCAATTTAATGCCCAGGGTATTGCCAACTTGCTGTGGGCCACGGCCAAACTGGGTGAACTCGTTGAACTGAACGTGGCTACCTCTACGTTCGAATCTCTTGTCTATCGAATCCGTAAGAACCTTCAGTTTTCTCAGGAAGAGATATCGATGTCTCTCTGGGGAGTCATGGTATGCTGTGCCAGGTTGGCTCTAGACTCCAATCCCAATAAAAATAACGTGCTTGAAAAGCACATGGATGACCTGTTGACTCGCTTGGAAAATGCCTCGCCAGATAATAAAGAGGATCGATCCATCATGATCATGGCCGCAAGTTGGCTTGGCAGGGCGTGTCCGGTCGTCCGCCATTACCAGAAAGCCATTTCAAAAACCCAGGCCGACTTCCGCGATCAACTCCAATCATGCATTCCATCTTTGCGGATTGAAGAAGAAAAGAGCCTGAACTCATTACCTCCGGTTGACCTGCTTCTGCCAGATCACAACATGGTGATTGAAGTTCAGGGACCGTCTCATTACGTGGGTGGTGATTTCAACACCAGGAATGGTTCGACTCTGCTGAAAATCGCACTGCTGAAAAAATCAGGATTTAAGGTCATTGAAATCCCGGTTAACCGGCTTTTGAACAAAGATTTAATGAAACCCTATATTGATCAAATAAAGACCAGGATAGGCATCCCCCCACAGGAGCATGACTCTGTATCATTTAATAGAGGGTGGGCAGATGCTGCATACGTGACTGGTGAAGAACATTTAGAAAAGCAAACCAACCCAGCAAAAAAAAAGAAGAAGAGAAAAAGAAAACAAACAGTCAGTAATCGCCTTCCTCAGTAATTCCCGATGAATCCTGAAGCACTACAGCCACGAGAGATACAGAAGAGGTAAAAAAATCATGCCCGCACAATTCTTCGACTAAAAT
>NZ_JBLYZG010000109.1:0-8461 GCF_049310245.1 Endozoicomonas sp. ALB115
CCCGAGAGCCAGCTGGTCCGGGTTTTCTATCAGTCTCTTTTCCGATTTTTCACCAAACAGCTGTTGTTTAAACCAGGCCAGCTGATGTTTGAGGGACTCGTTTTCCTGCTTCAGGTGTTTATTCGCGGATATGTGCTCCTGCAACAGCACCTGCGACTGCTGGAGCAGCTGCAGGTGACAGAGTTGATTGACAGGGACAGGTAGATTCATAGCCTTTGAATGTAGCTGCTACTCAGAGGTTGTGCTGTTCGATGTATCAGGTTTTACATAACGTTTGTGATAGCGGATAGAACGGGTATCAATACCGTCAATGATCAGCTTCAGGTCGGTCAATGCCAGCAGTTGTTTAACCGCCTGACCGGCGTGGGAGTGAAACTGACCCTGCTCCAGTCGTTTACTCCAGATGCAGTAACCGCTACGTTCAAAGTACAGCACCTTGCACTGGTTTCGGCGACGATTGATAAAGACGAACAACTGCCCACTCAACGGGTCTTCCTCAAGGGTATTTTTCACCAGAGCAACCAGGCCGTTGTATGACTTCCTCATATCGGTGGGGCGGTTATAAAGCCAGACCCGCACCTGTGATTCAGGAAAAAACATGATCAACGCCGCATACGCAGGGTTACACCACCGGGTAATTCGAGTTCAATTTCCCATGGAGGCAGGTCTGATGGTGTGTTGTGAAAATCAGTTTTAAATTCGAACCAGTCAGGGTCTGGTTGTGCTGGTTGATCAGGCCTTTCGGTTGCCTGCCTTAGTTTGCGCTTCCACAATGTGAAGGTTGACAGGCAGATATTGCGCGAAAGGCAAAAGGCTTTCTGGCTGATGCCGCTTTCCCGCTGTTGATCGATGAGGCCTTGCCACTGTTCAGAAGTGCGGCGGTTTGGTTGTTTTTGATTCACGGCTCGCTCCTGTTTTTGAAACAGGGGTTAGCGTGGCAGACAGATGATGGGTTTTGAAGACGTACTTAAATAAGCGCTTACACCGCTTCTATCGGGCAGTGGGCAGGCTAGAAGCCATGAAAACTTTTGCTCGGGAAATGGGGCAGCAATGGGTACAGGGGTTGTTTACCTGTAGTCGTTTATTTCATAGCGTAAGCTGATTATCCGACTTTTCCGTTGTTATTTGTTGCTCCTGTCATCTGGGGAGCTCTGTTATTTCTAACTTTTCCCCGATTCGTTTGTTGTTTGTTGTGATAAACAATTAATATCCTCATTTGAGTGGCTGTCAGGGCTTAATGGACTGCTGGGCTCGCGGCTTTTGGGCGGTATTTATTAGGGGTTATTTTATATGGATGTCCTATTTTTTCTTCCTATTTTTTCCTGGGCAGGGTGATCAAACTGCTGGGACAGCATGGGCAGGAAGTGGTGCTTGCCTATAACAAACTGGGGAATGTTCTGACCACAACCGAAGCAGGGAAAGACGAAAAGCGCATCACTCGCAATGATTACAATGCCATCAGTCAATTGACCAAGGTGATAGACGCCATGAACGGCTCTACCCGGTTTGAATATGGTCAGACGGGTGGCATCAGTGAAGTGGTGGCGGCCAACGGTGCGGTTACCCGTTATCGTTACAATGGCTTTGGTGACACCATTCAGGTAGATAGCCCAGATACCGGAGTGATCGTCTACGACTATAACAGCGCCGGGAACAAGATCCGGGCGGGTTCTGGCCATCTGAGACGTGAAAATGCGACTGGAACGAGCATTCAGTTTGAATACGACCTGCTGAATCGTCTGGTGGCTATCGATTATCCAGGCACAGGGTCGGATATCCGCTACCAGTACGACCAGACAGACGGTGTTCATGGTAATGGTACAGGGCAGTTGACCTCTATTGAGGATGGCAGTGGCAAGATTGAATACGGCTACGATGACTTTGGCAATACCATCACTGATCGCCGCAGCTTTGAGTTGAATGATCAGTCTTACGTCTACACACTGAGCTACCAGTATGGCAAGGCGAGTAAGTTGCTGGGAGTCACCTATCCCAACGGGCAACAGTTGAACTACCGCTATGATGCAAATCGTCTGAAGGGTATTGAGACACAACTGGCAGGAGTCCAAAAGACTTTAGTAGATAAGGTAAAGCATCAGTCATTCAGTGGCGTCAGTGACTGGCGGTACGGCAATGGCCTGTGGATGGACAGAAGCTTTGATGCCGACGGTCGGCTCTCGGCCTTGATGCTGGCATCATCCAGCCAGCCCAAACCAGGTCAGACACTTTGGGAACAGGTTTATGGTTATGATGCCTTTGACAGTATTGAAACCATCTGGCTGGACGATGACAGTGAACGACATTTTAAGTACGATGCACTGTCACGCTTGACTGCCGAACTGGATAGCCGGGTCAGCGACGAGCAGTTTTACCAATACGACAAAGCTGGAAACCGGACAGAGCACAGAATGGGAGAACCAGGACAAAAAACCGCCATCTGGAGCGCAGACTACCTGGCCAACAGCAACCGACTGCAATCTTATGGCAGCACCCAGGTCTTGCTCAGTGGGTCAGGCAGTACCCTGGTCGAAACCTCAGCGGCCAGGGATCGAAGGCATATCTATAACCGCCGGAACCAGATAGTAGCGACCTACATCAACTTCCAGCTAACAGGCACTTACGCCTATAACGCACTGGGCCAGCGCACCCATAAAATGACGCCATCTGCCGATGGCCCGGTACATACCGTTTACCATTACGGCCTCAGTGGCCAGTTGATGGCGGAAACCCGAGTCGACAGCCAGACAGGGAAAGAGACTCACAAAAACTACCTGTGGATGAACCAGGTGCCGGTAGCCATGACAATGACGGATGATTCTAAAGGTCAACAAATCACCTACCTTCATACGGATCATCTGAATACTCCCAGAAAAGCGACCAATGACCAGCAAACCATTGTCTGGCAATGGCAAAGCGATGCTTTTGGGATGGGGCAGGCCAACCAAGACCCGGACGGTGATGGCAAGGAGACGGAAATCAACCTGCGCTTCGCAGGCCAGTACTACGACCATGAAAGCGGTTTGTTCTACAACTACCACCGTTACTACGATCCGGAAACCGGGCGCTACAGCCAGAGCGACCCCATAGGGTTGAGAGGCGGCATCAATACCTATGCCTATGTGAACAGTAATCCGCTGGTCAGTACTGATCCATTGGGACTGTTTTTGTTTGCTTTTGATGGGACGGGGAATGATGCAGATGATCTGGGTGGTCTTAATGCGGAAGCAGAAACAAATGTCTCATACTTCAGGAGGTATTACGAGGAGGCATATTCTGAGGATGATGTGTTGTATCAACCGGGTGTAGGAACTGATGGCTGGCTGGACTATATCATTGGCGGTGCGACTGGCCTGGGCTCTCGTGAGAGGGTAAACGACGCTCTTTATATGCTCGATGTTCTTTTAAGGCGGGACTCATGGGATCGAACTATTGACATTGTAGGGTTCAGTCGTGGGGCTGCAGCTGCCAGGGAGTTCTCTAACGAGATCTTTGAACGCATTGATAATAATCATTGGGCTAATGTCAGTGAATGCAATCCCCTGAATGTTCGCTTTATGGGGCTGTTTGATACAGTCGGTTCAATGGGACTGGCAGGGAATAGCACAGATATTGGCTATGACTTCTCCGTTGATAGCCGTATTGGCCATGTAGCTCATGCTGTAGCACTCAATGAACATAGAGCTTTATTTCCTCTTTCCTCAGTATCGCCCAATGAGGGAGCCGATATTTCTTCCGGCGGCAATATTGTTGAACAGGGCTTTGTTGGTGCACATTCTGATATAGGTGGTGGTTATGGCGATAGTGACCTTTCAGATATAGCTTTGCAGTGGATGTATCATCAAGCATTGAGCGCAGGTGTTGAGCTGGGTGATTTGAAAGATGAACATAAAGTCGTTGAGAAGCCTGTTATTCATGATGAGAGAGGCTGGCTGGGCAAACTGGGTAATGAGGATAGAGCTATCTATTATCCGAATGATCCTGACTTTAAACCTACCCCTACATCCAAGTGCGAGAGGAAAGTGGATAACCGGTGTGTTCAGTATCAGGCTGCCCGAGAGTCAGAACGGCAGAGAACTGCACCTCAATTTCCTGATCTTGAGCATATGATTCAGAGCAAACCCGACGGTAATTTCCGTGGAACAGTTAATATGGATCTGTATCAGGTCTGGCTGGATGAGAATGGAGTATTTGGCGATGGTTAAAAGTAAGTTCAATACCTATGCTGCTATTTATCTGCTTCTAATGGTGAGTAGTTTGATGAGTGGTTGCAGTGCATTTGGCAGAAACTTTTACAGTATCGGTGTTCATAATGATACTGAGAGTAGTCTCTACTTTACTGAAGTGTTAAATGAACTGGATCAGTATATATTCCATAAAGGAAAAATGATAATACCCTTTAAGTCAAAAGACTTTAGCATTATTGGCTCTGTTCCAATCAAGGATACTCCTGAGTATGGACTGGTTCGCTGGAAGTTTGAAGAGGAAGGGGACTGGATAGAAAAGAAAGTGAAGGTCAAGGAAGGTTTGCCTGATAATTTTCAGGGAGCTATTTATTTTAGTATTTTGAATGAGAATGAGGTTTTTATATCTTGGATTCTTAAAAATGATAAATCTAAAGCAGTTGATTGTGGAGGTTATATATTCGAAAAGTACCACTATCGGGCTAAACCATATGTAGATAAGGATATAGCGATGTGGCAAGACTACATGGAACAGAAAGAGGCTGACCTAAAAGCGGGGTTGACGGATAAATACAAGAAACCCAAATTCTATGATACGGTGACAGAGAAATGGTTTCACTGTAATGTTCGAGCTTACTTGAAGCCTTAGGGCTATTGGCCAAGATGAGTGCAAAAAAGTGTAAATTGGCAATGATGGTTGCTTACTTCATCGTAGTAACCAACTGGCTTATTCTATTGTATTCTCAAGTGCCTTCAATTGTGAATAATGGAGTGCTAAATCCATATGGCTTTTTACTCGGAGGGCTTTATGCAGCAATAACTTTTGTCATATGGCAGGGGTGTATTTGCATCTTGTGGTTTTATCGTTCTGGAGGGGTATTGTCACATGTATTTGGTTTTTTGATCTTTGGGCTGTACTTGGTTGGTTGTTTGTTTTTCAAATAGAAAATAGGACACCCTTATATTTGACAAACAAGCTAGGAGGCTTATATGGTCCGCCCCGTTTTGCAAGAGCCTGTTTTGTTAATTTGCAAACAAAGATAACTGCAATCATATATACGGCCTATTAACGAGGTCTAACCCTCTGGCCCTGATGGGTATCCGCGCAACCTGGCCTTATCAGTCCGACGGCCTCAAGGGCCAAGTCTCCTATCAGGTTTCAGGTTGCCGGTTTTTACCTGTTCGCCATCAACTGTACATGCTCATCGCAATCTGCGGGTGTTTCTCCTTTGACTAAACTTATGCTTTACTTTGCTGCTGACGCCTTTACTTCATCATGCAGCCTTGTAAACTTCATTGCGAGTCATGATGACCCATACAATCCGAGCCATTTTATTGGCCAGTCCAACGGTGGCAACGTTGTGGTTACTACGCTCATTAAGCTGGCTAACCCACTTTTTACAACGGTCATCCTGATTTTTCAGGCAGTGGAGTACCGAACGTGCGCCGTGTATCAGTAATGTGCGCAAGTATTTATCACCCCGTTTACTGATCCCCAGCAAGACCGACTTACCACCCGTGGAGTGCTGTCTTGGAACTAATCCCATCCATGCGGCAAGGTGTCGACCAGAGTGAAAATAAGTTGCATCACCAATGGCGGCTCTCAATGCCGTGGCAATAATGGCTCCGATACCCGGCATGGTCATTAATCTACGACAAATGTTGTCATTACAAGCCAGTTCCTGAATTTTCTGGTCATACTGTTGAATACGCTGGTCAAGTCTGACCAACTCTTCTGATAAACCATGCAACAGCTCACGGGTCAGTGAATGGAGTCCATTTTCAGCATCTTCCAGAATACGTGGAAGTTGGGCACGAACTTTACCGATACCCTGGGCAACCACAATACCTTCTTCCAATAGCGAACCCCGGATCTGGTTAACCAGGGCAGTCCTCTGATCAACTGCTTGTTGACGATAGCGGTGCAGAAGTTGCCAGGCCTGCTGCTCTGACGTCTTAACAGGTACAAAACGCATACTGGGCCGTGAAGCTGCTTCTGTAATCGCTTCAGCATCGTTGTAGTCGTTTTTGTTGGTTTTGACATAAGGCTTGACAAACTGAGGTGAAATCAGCTTGACAGTATGTCCATAGCTCATGAATAACCGGGCCAAATAGTGAGCACCACCACAAGCTTCCATAGCGATAATGCAAGGCTCCAGATTTGCCACGTACTCCAGTAGATTCTTCCTGGACAACTTCTTTCTGATGACTTTCCTGCCCTTCTCATCAACACCAAACAGGTGAAAGTTGTTCTTGCCAATATCGATACCAAGTACTGAAATAGTCATGGGTGGTTCGCTCCGGTTAATCCTGTTTAAATGGTTAACTCCATTTTGGCTCATTTGAAGCCGTTTAGGAGGGGCGGACCATCCCATTAGTCCGAGAATAGACTGCCCTACTGCGGTGGCAGCAAATTGGTCTAAAAATTCCGTTTTGTTCGGCAAATAGCCCCGCTATTCACCTCAAAAAACCGAATTTTTATCCTCAATTTTCTGTCGTCCTCGCTACGGGGTCGCCTAGAGGGGCTGATCTCACCCCCTTTCTGGGTATCATTTATACCCTTGAAAACTGGCGTTTGATTACCGAGATACTGGAAAAAAATGTAAAGCAACCAAAGAGAACCAGGCATGAGGCTGACGAGTTAATATGGCTGGTACCCAATAATCCTTTCTGGGGAAAATCCGAAAAAGTTCTTAGTTGCTTACAATATGTACGGGATAGCGCAAAAACCACGGGGAAAAAAGCCAAAAAGCTGTACCAGCCAAAATTGTATTTGCCGCTGGCAGAAAATCATGACCGGCTACGGCGGGTTTGTGGAATAGAGTTTGAGGATTTCGATAAAGATAGCCTGTTTGGCTACACAGGAGACTTCTGCAACGGCAACGTTGAGGTGATTGTTAACAGCGATTTATTTGCTGTCGTTATATATCATTTATCAGCACCGGATACTTCTCCCATACCTATTCCGTTTGGCTTTATGACAACGGATAAAAGTCATATTGCTCATATCCGATCGCGGGTAAAGGCTTTCTTGAATGATATCGATATGGCAACAGGTAAGCCTCATGATATAGGTCAGTTAAGGCCAAAATAGTTACGGTTCGAATAGGGTTTCATGTTTTACATGAAGCCTTTCCTACCTGATATGGAAAAATAGAAGGGCTTCACTTATTTTTCAGAATAAAATACTCATGTCCTCAGCTGGTTGGTTTTTTGGACGAGAACTAACTCATCTCTACATCCGACATCTCTGGCTGTAACAACTTCTTAAACGACAGATGGCCATGCAGAACCTCAAAAGCCGTCTCACTGACGACTTCATCCTTTAATGCGGGAGATTGCAGTATGGCGGTTTCAAGGTCCCGTACTGCTTCATCATGCTGCCCAAGTGCCGCTTCTGCACAGGCCCTTTGCCAGTAGGCAAGCGCATATTCGTGATCATGATCAATCGCCTGATTGGTCAGTGATAGCGCCCATCGGGCCTCACCAAGATCCAGCAACGAGTCAGCCTTATAGGTCAGTGCCTCAACATCTTCTGGCTTGATTTCAAGAATCTGGTCATAGATGTTGATCTGCTCATGGAGGTTCGTCTCAAGCCCTGCACGCATCCATAATGAATGAACCTGATTGGTTTGCGATATCTTTTCCTGGGCAGAAATAATCTGCTCCGAACGCACGACCAGCTTCGTCTCAAGCTCATTCAGCCTTTTCTCATATTCCAGTGTCATCTGAGAAACCTGGCTTTCGACCTGTGCCTTAATGGTTTCACGAACCTCTCGCAATGAACGCCACCCAAGCAAAACCAGAATCGAAGCCGCGCCAGTAATGATGAAAAAGATATTGTTAACGGTATCCGTTGTATAGCGAACCGCCCGATCTGAGGCATCCAGCCGGGCCTCAGCAACTTTATTGATCAGTTCAGCCCGCATGAACTGCTGATCCTGACGGAGATTCTTGAGCTCATCAAGAATATAGCGCTCAATGAACGGCTTATAGAGGGGTTCATCAATCTCAGCTGGGGTTTGAGCCTTAACTGAAGAGATGTTCAGCACTACAGAGCAGGCAAGCAACAGCTTGAGGATAAGTTTATGAGGCATTAATCCTCCCTGGATTAGCCATCGTCTGATAATAACTGCGTTAAAGCTCTACCTTATCCCGACACAGGAAAACGGGTCAATGAGCTAAAGTTTTGCCTCGTCAGTAAAATCTGTGGGTCATTTCCGGTTCAGGTAACTTGCCAAGCGCATGATATAACGCGATTTCCGCACATCTGTAGGTCC
>NZ_JBLYZG010000110.1:0-7874 GCF_049310245.1 Endozoicomonas sp. ALB115
TCTTGAAACTGTTGGGGCTTCATAACGTAGCCTCCCATTGCAGGGGATCACGACAGTTTAGACCTATCAACCTTTAAAACAAACATAGCCGCCAAAATGGGTGGGACTGACCGTTTAAGGGTATCTTCACAAAGTCTTAAACGCACTTGGCGAGTTTCAGATTTGTTCCAAAGTGCTTTGGCAGGGCACTTGGGTATTCGCACCAAAATGTTGGGTGTGCAGGTTTTCGATCAGTTAAAAGACGCAGCCCTTCCTGAAAAAAAAGCCAAAGAATGGGCGCAAGCCATTGCCGGGGAATTTGGCAAGCTGAAAAAAGAAGATAAAGAAAATCCTCTTTCCGGTTTGGAAATTGAACAACTGGTTCATGTCAGTAGCAAAGAACAGCAAGCTATCAATG
The DNA here is from genome assembly GCF_049310245.1 of Endozoicomonas sp. ALB115. NCBI lineage: Bacteria > Pseudomonadati > Pseudomonadota > Gammaproteobacteria > Oceanospirillales > Endozoicomonadaceae > Endozoicomonas > Endozoicomonas sp. ALB115. Next base: position 398 of record NZ_JBLYZG010000110.1, read on the forward strand.
AACTGACTCAAACGCTTATAACCGAGCAGCGAGCCCCTGCCAAAGAAGAACTGGAGCTGTTACGAAAAGAGGGAATGGCTGCGGATATTGCCCTATTTGGTCGTATGCTGGCTTCTAAGCCTGCCTTCAATATAGAAGCAGCCTGCCAGGTTGCTCACGCTATTTCCGTCCATCCTGTGACTATTGAAGACGACTATTTTACGGCGGTAGATGATCTGAATGACGGTAGCGAAGATGCGGGTGCCGCGCATATCGGTGAAACGGGTTTTGCGGCAGGTTTATTTTATTCCTACCTCTGCATCAACAAAGAACTGCTTATTGAAAACCTGAACGGTGACGTTGAACTGGCCAACAAAACCATTGCTGCATTGACCGAAGCGGCCATAAAAGTCTCTCCTGAAGGCAAGCAAAACAGCTTTGGCAGCCGGGCTTATGCCTCTTATGTGTTGGCAGAAACGGGCGATCAGCAGCCACGCTCTCTGTCAGTTGCTTTTTTAAAGCCCGTTGATAAATACGCTGAAGATTATGCGACTGCCGCCATTGCAGCGCTGGAACAGCAGCGGGACAACTTCAACAACGTCTATGGCGACTGTGCGGATGCTCAATACTCACTGAATGCGGTTACCGGCAAAGGTCGCCTGCAAGAATTGCTGGCATTTGTCTCTAAGTAGGAGCAGGTCATGAATTATCTGCTATTCAGGCTTTATGGACCCATGGCCAGCTGGGGGGAAATAGCGCTGGGCGAAAACCGTCATTCCGCAACTTATCCAGGCAAATCGGCAATTCTCGGTTTGCTGGGAGCAGCACTTGGTATTCGCAGGGATGATGAAACTGCCCAGCAGGCTCTGACGGATGGTTATTCGCTGGCGGTAAAACAGGTTGCTGCGGGTGGGTTTCTCAAGGATTACCATACAGCACAGGCACCGGACTCTGTGGGTAAGTTCAATTACCGTACCCGGCGTGACGAAGTGGTTCTGGGGCGGGAGCGTCTGGGCACGGTGCTCTCCAGCCGGGAGTATCGAACGGATGCGTTAGCGGTTGTAGCCGTTAAAGCTAATGAACAGGCCCGCTGGTCGTTGCAACAATTGCGCGATGCATTATTAAAACCCAGATTTCACCTCTATCTGGGGCGTAAAGCCTGTCCATTGGCAGCACCTTTGCAGCCCGAGCTGATCGAAGCTGAGGCTTTTTTGTCGGCATTGGACTGTTACCAACCCAAATCTCTATTACACAGCAAGCAGGCGTGGGTAACTGACCAGCGTTTTTTAAAAACCGATAGTACCTGTCATTACTACTGGCAGGGAGAGCAGGCGGATTTTGCCGCACCTGATGTTGTGCCGCTCAATCAAATTCAACAGCTGGTGCGGCATGACCTGCCTCTATCGCGACAACGATGGCAATTTCAGCCCCGTAAAGAAAACCTTTGGCTATCAACACCAACGTCGCAGGAGGAAAGCTGATGTACTTATCCCGTATTCAACTGCCCCCCGCGCTGTTGGAACAGACCCAGCTAGGCAAACTACTTCGTCGTGATAGCTACGGTATGCACCAGTTATTGTGGGATTTATTTCCTGATGGGCAGTATCTGTTTCGGGAAGAAAACAGTCATAGGCAGCTCGGTACCCGCCAGCATTGGCCTCTTTTTTATGTGCTTTCAGCCAATGCACCTGCAGACAGTTCACCTTTGTTTCAGATTGATTGCAAACCCTTCCAACCGAGGCTGAAAGCGGGGGATCGGCTTGCCTTTCAACTGAGAGCCAATCCAACCATTGCCAGACGGCAACAGGGTAAAAAAAACTCGGCACGACATGATGTGGTGATGGATGCCAAGTTTCAGCACTTACTGCAAAACTGTCTTGAATATGGCGTGCTCAGAGAAGGTGATATCTACACCGGCGTTGAGGGGGAGCGCAGAGTTTTGCGTAACAATCTGAACCGCAAACAAATAAAACAACAATTGTTTTCTCTTCCCGAATTTAAACAGCCAGAAAGCCGAGCGGCATTTATACGACATCAATTGCTGGCAACTGATAAGGCTGCAACCGGCTGGTTGGAGAAAAAAGCTGAGTCTGGTGGTTTTAAACTGGAATCAACCGAGGCTACAGGGTATTTGTGGCACTCCCTGAGTGATGCAAAACAAAAGCGTAATGCGGGCTATAGCAGTATGGATTACCAGGGTATTTTGCAAATAACCAATGAGGATATTTTTTGGGAGCAACTGCAAAAAGGGTTTGGCCAGGCTAAACGATTTGGCTGTGGACTGATGCTCATTCGCCGGGTATGACCCGGCACATTCAGATAACGGTAGCTATTCAAAATAACATCGCCATTTGGAGGGCTAATGTCGTTCATTCCACTAAAACCCATCCCGATCAAAGACCGGGTGTCCATGGTGTTTGTCAGCAAAGGTCGTATTGATGTACGTGATGGGGCCTTCGTTGTGGTTGATGAAGTCAAAGGTGACAGAAAGCATATTCCTGTGGGATCTGTCGTCTGTATTATGCTCGAACCGGGTACACGGGTATCCCATGCTGCCGTCAAACTGGCGGCAATGACCGGGACGCTATTGATTTGGACTGGAGAATCCGGTGTTCGGCTTTACTCTGCCGGTCAGCCGGGTGGTGCAAGGTCAGATAAATTGCTTTATCAGGCAAAACTGGCTCTGGATGAAGAACTGAGACTGAAAGTCGTGCGCAAGATGTTCGAATTTCGTTTTGGTGAGCCAGCCCCTTCCCGTCGCTCAGTTGATCAGTTGATCAGTTGCGAGGCCTTGAGGGTGCCAGGGTCAGAAAAACGTATCAGCTGATGGCAAAACAATATGGTGTGCAATGGAAGGGGCGAAGTTATGACCCAAAGGACTGGGAGTCAGGAGACACCATCAACCAATGTTTAAGTGCCGCCACAGCCTGTCTCTACGGTGTTACTGAGGCAGCGGTGTTGGCGGCAGGATATGCGCCTGCTATCGGTTTTATTCATTCCGGTAAGCCCAAAGCGTTTGTGTATGACATTGCTGATCTGTTCAAATTCGAAACAGTGGTGCCGGTGGCGTTTCAGATTGCTGCCAAAGGTACCCATAGTCCGGACAGGGATGTACGTATTGCCTGTCGTGACAGTTTTCGTAAAACACGGCTGCTGAAAAAAATCATTCCTACCATTGAAGAGATTCTGGCAGCGGGAGAAATTACGCCACCTCCGCCACCGGAAGATGCACAACCACCGGCGATTCCTGAGCCTGTTTCGATAGGTGATACAGGTCACAGGAGCAGCTGAAATGAGTATGTTGGTTGTGGTGACTGAAAATGTACCACCAAGATTAAGGGGGAGATTGGCGGTCTGGCTGCTGGAGATTCGCGCCGGTGTGTACGTTGGAGATGTGTCCATAAGAATCAGGGAAATGATTTGGGAACAGATAAATGCGCTTGCTGAGGAAGGCAACGTGGCTATGGCCTGGGCAACCAACACAGAATCCGGATTTGATTTTCAAACCTACGGCACAAACAGGAGAATACCAATCGAAGAAGATGGTTTAAGGCTGGTTCTTTTTCAATCGGAAGAATAATCAATCTGTTCTTTAACAATGGAATATTTACAGCGAATTTTGGATGAATTTGCTGGTGGAAATTTTAGGTCTTGCAACCTTTTGATTTAGTGGTGTATTTTTTTAGAGTGTTCCCTGCGCCTGCAGGGATGAACCGTTCTCAAACAGTAGTGGTTCCGGGACAGTTGTGTGTTCCCTGCGCCTGCAGGGATGAACCGCTTGCCGTGAGGCTGTGAAAACCTATGTGAAAGTGTTCCCTGCGCCTGCAGGGATGAACCGTCGGCAGCCGTCAGATCAGTCTTGGCCGCCACGTGTTCCCTGCGCCTGCAGGGATGAACCGCACTGGAGCATACCTTCAACTCTGAAAAGGTAGTGTTCCCTGCGCCTGCAGGGATGAACCGGTGACTTACACAGTGAGTAATAGTACCGGCTCGTGTTCCCTGCGCCTGCAGGGATGAACCGGATTGATATGGAGAACGGCATAGCGTCAATTCGTGTTCCCTGCGCCTGCAGGGATGAACCGGCACCGTCAAAATCAATATTGAGTTTGTCGGTGTGTTCCCTGCGCCTGCAGGGATGAACCGTGTTTCTGCCACGCTAAAAACTCCGCTTCCGGGTGTTCCCTGCGCCTGCAGGGATGAACCGCGGAGCAGGCAGCTAATGAACAAAAAACAATGGTGTTCCCTGCGCCTGCAGGGATGAACCGGCCACGGAAGAACAGCGTCGTTTGTGGCTGCTGTGTTCCCTGCGCCTGCAGGGATGAACCGGGCAGGGAGTTGAGACAGGTTCTGGGTATTGGGTGTTCCCTGCGCCTGCAGGGATGAACCGAATGCTTTACGCTGCTGGTGTGACTATCACCGGTGTTCCCTGCGCCTGCAGGGATGAACCGTTTGAGAAAGCAGCATGAAAAACTAACCGGGGGTGTTCCCTGCGCCTGCAGGGATGAACCGCCCACGTTTGACTGGCGGGAGATGTGGCAGCAGTGTTCCCTGCGCCTGCAGGGATGAACCGATCGTTTAAAACACCTTCAAGCGGTTACCAAGGTGTTCCCTGCGCCTGCAGGGATGAACCGACAGGCAGGGCAATATTGTGTCATTGCCGTGGGTGTTCCCTGCGCCTGCAGGGATGAACCGTCGAGCACGTTGTTCTTATCCAGAACATCACCGTGTTCCCTGCGCCTGCAGGGATGAACCGAGAGCAGATCAAAAAATCAGGCCGTGGAATACGTGTTCCCTGCGCCTGCAGGGATGAACCGGTATTAGAGGAATTAAGGCGTATTCATCTGTGGTGTTCCCTGCGCCTGCAGGGATGAACCGTTTTGTGTGGCATCGGGATTGCCGGTCAAGGCGTGTTCCCTGCGCCTGCAGGGATGAACCGGTTTCGCCACTCTTCATGGCCTGCAACAGCTCGTGTTCCCTGCGCCTGCAGGGATGAACCGGGCAGCGGGAAGGCGGAGAAAAAGGCGAGAAAAGTGTTCCCTGCGCCTGCAGGGATGAACCGCCGATTCACAGTTATAAAACGGTGGCCGATCTGTGTTCCCTGCGCCTGCAGGGATGAACCGAAATAATTATCTGCTTTCTGTAGTCGGTGTTTGTGTTCCCTGCGCCTGCAGGGATGAACCGTTTATCGTTGCTCTCCTGAATCCCTTCTTTTTGTGTTCCCTGCGCCTGCAGGGATGAACCGTTCATCGCTCCGGTACTGGTGGTTGCACTGGCGTGTTCCCTGCGCCTGCAGGGATGAACCGTTTACAGAAAGGGAATTGATGCTGATTGTGGTGTGTTCCCTGCGCCTGCAGGGATGAACCGTTTGTGGTGGCGTTCCTGACTCCTGCCTTTTTGTGTTCCCTGCGCCTGCAGGGATGAACCGCTAATGTCATTGTTTTTATTGAGTTTTTCATTGTGTTCCCTGCGCCTGCAGGGATGAACCGCGCGAAGGCCGTCGATGGCGTTTACAACGGTAGTGTTCCCTGCGCCTGCAGGGATGAACCGGGAAATATTTTTTTCGCCTCTTCCATTGATACGTGTTCCCTGCGCCTGCAGGGATGAACCGGTCTCTATAGGCTGCTCCAACCTGGCTGGTCTGTGTTCCCTGCGCCTGCAGGGATGAACCGCTGGAAGGTTTGATTTTATGAGTGTGTTTTCGGTGTTCCCTGCGCCTGCAGGGATGAACCGTATCAGGTAGCGGAACTCAATGACCAGATGATGTGTTCCCTGCGCCTGCAGGGATGAACCGAGTGAAGCTGTGTAGAGAATGACGCATACCAAGTGTTCCCTGCGCCTGCAGGGATGAACCGCAATGAGCGTATATCTGCAATACTCCGGGCGTGTGTTCCCTGCGCCTGCAGGGATGAACCGACAGCTGGCGTCGCCATGTCAAGGAAGAGCCAGTGTTCCCTGCGCCTGCAGGGATGAACCGGTTACTGAGGATTTCCGGCTGGATATCTATGCGTGTTCCCTGCGCCTGCAGGGATGAACCGCAGGAGACTACTGTAGATGTAGACAAAACCACGTGTTCCCTGCGCCTGCAGGGATGAACCGGATTGTTTACCGATTTCATTGAGTTCATAACCGTGTTCCCTGCGCCTGCAGGGATGAACCGGCCCTTTTCCCTCACTGGGAGAAAGCTTGCAAGTGTTCCCTGCGCCTGCAGGGATGAACCGACCCCTCTGGAAATGTCATTCGTTCCACTTCTGTGTTCCCTGCGCCTGCAGGGATGAACCGGGGGGATTATGGACAAGTTAACACCTGAAGAAGTGTTCCCTGCGCCTGCAGGGATGAACCGGCCATCAAGGAGCAACTGGACGCCCTGATCCGGTGTTCCCTGCGCCTGCAGGGATGAACCGTGTATCGCTCGCTCAAGATCGGGGGTGCTGCAGTGTTCCCTGCGCCTGCAGGGATGAACCGTCATAACACCAGCCCACAAAAATCCGGAAGTGGTGTTCCCTGCGCCTGCAGGGATGAACCGCGGTCTGGGTGGGTGGTGCCCCATGAGTCGAAGTGTTCCCTGCGCCTGCAGGGATGAACCGTCAGGCAAACAGCTGATAGCTCTCGTTCAAATGTGTTCCCTGCGCCTGCAGGGATGAACCGAATACTACGAAAACACGCCAGAGTTGGACAAAGTGTTCCCTGCGCCTGCAGGGATGAACCGCGCCCAGATCGCGCCGAGTCGCATCAGTGAATGTGTTCCCTGCGCCTGCAGGGATGAACCGTTTTATCTGCCACTTTGCGCCGGGAAATTCCAGTGTTCCCTGCGCCTGCAGGGATGAACCGGGAGGTCGTAACCCATGGCCTTCAGAACCCGCGTGTTCCCTGCGCCTGCAGGGATGAACCGCCCTGCTCGGAGCAGAAAGCGCCCTCGGTTTTGTGTTCCCTGCGCCTGCAGGGATGAACCGGTTAACCCGTTTGTAGACTTCCCCGGCGACAAGTGTTCCCTGCGCCTGCAGGGATGAACCGGACCTGAGAAGGGCCTGCCTGAATCTGGCCGGGTGTTCCCTGCGCCTGCAGGGATGAACCGCGACCGCCGAAAACAAAATAGACGGCGCAGTCGTGTTCCCTGCGCCTGCAGGGATGAACCGGCATCCCGAAACTGCCGGACGGTAACACCGCCGTGTTCCCTGCGCCTGCAGGGATGAACCGGCTGGAGGTTTTGTGTTCGTGGTATTCATCCAGTGTTCCCTGCGCCTGCAGGGATGAACCGGAATAGTCACAGGCGTCTATGAATTCCAGAGTGTGTTCCCTGCGCCTGCAGGGATGAACCGTTCAATGCCGGTGCCCTGCTGCGTGGCGATATGTGTTCCCTGCGCCTGCAGGGATGAACCGTTGCCAGAGCTGAGCGACGCTACGGCCTTGCGGTGTTCCCTGCGCCTGCAGGGATGAACCGAGCCAGCTGGGCATGGATGACGATGAGTACCGGTGTTCCCTGCGCCTGCAGGGATGAACC